>JAOZQN010000406.1 GCA_029932195.1 Bacteroidales bacterium
GGTTTCGCAAGAGTCAGCAGATTTGCGAGAAACCACCGACTACATTTTTGAGGGCGTAAAAGAAGACGGCACAACAAACGATATTCTGGTAGATTTTGCTAATCCTGCAAATGGTTTAGACGGAAATTATTGGCAAATGTATGGCATAGCAGGAGTTGCAGAAGACGCAATTGAAGACGCTTCATGGATTCGCCTACGCACTGTCAGCCTGACATATAACATGCCAAAAAGATGGTTTAGCCACAATTTTATTTCCAAAATAAGCATTTCGGCTTATGCCAACAATTTGTATCTTTACACACCCTACACAGGCGTTGATCCAGAAACAAATTTTACAGGAGCAAGCAACGGTTTTAGTTTAGATTATTTTAATATGCCAAATCATAAATCCTATGGAGGAAAATTAAGTGTGGAATTTTAACAAAAAAACGTTCTTGTCATTTATAACACACAAAACACATAAAAAACTGTTTTTTATATGGTATAACATATAAAAAAAATTGTAAAAAGTTTTGGCATTTTTAATTGTGTAACATATTGTAGAGACGTGATAAATCATATTTATTCGAACAGGAAGACATGATAAAGTTTGCATGTCTGATTTGCATTGCCCCAATAAATTATTTTTTCACCATTTTACAAAGTGCTTCTCTGTTTAATATTGTTATTTTATTTTTATCTTTTTTAATAATTCCATCATCAGATATTTCTTTTATTGTTCGTGCTAACGATTGGCGTGCTACGCCAAATAATTCAGATAATTTTGTTTGACTTAATTCTATATATATCGTGTCTGATTTTTTTTCGTCTGATTTTTTCAATAAAAAAAATGCTAATTTTTCTTTTATCGTTTGAAACGATAAAAATTTCATTTTACGCATAAGATATTGTGTTCTGCCTGATATTGAATCTAATAGATTTAGTGAAAATTTAAAATTTCTATCTAACATTTTTAATACCGACTCTTTTGGTATTTTCAGAAGAACTACATCTTCTTTTGCAACAATATTTATAGGAAAAAAAGATTTTTGCCCAAACAAAAAAGCCGTTGCAATACTACTTATTGCAAATATTTCGCTCACCTGAATTTTATTTTTTCTAAAATCTGTAATTTCAGCACTAACTTTACCTTTCAATAATATTAGTAAATCGTTACATCTAGTGTTCTGATAAGCTATATATTGCTCTTTTTCAATATTTTTTATTTGATAATGCAAATCTTTAAACAACAAATCAAGTTCGTTATCATCTAAGCCGTTAAAAAGCTCGCAGTTTGCCAAATTATATATGTTTTCTTGTATTTTCATGTATTTATAAAGTAATAATTGTTCATTATTTTGTTTAACAATAAGCTTCTTTTGGTGTTTTTGGCTACCCACGTAAAGTTAGACAAAGTTAATTTTCAACATATTGCCTCGGTCAGGTGTTTTTCACCTGACCGCCTGTAAAGCGTCAGGTGAAAAACACCTGACGAGTGCAATTGCTGTTCAACTTTACGTGGGTAGCCGCGTTTTTCATAAATATCTAAAAGTAGTTTACATTTTTTCTGTTTTAAAAATCTTATTTTTCATTTTTAACATTAGTAGAAAAATAAAAACTATCACTTTTTTTCACCTTATTACCTTATTTATAACTAATTAAAATAAGGTAATAAGGTTTGTAAACCTTGTAAATATTAATTTCTATTAAGGTTTTAAATAAAAAATAAGGTTTTCTTTTTCACGAAAATGTAAACTACTTTGAAAAACGCCCTTCTTTTTAGGGTACTCCTATAAACCCAAAGTGCCTAACGGCATGTTATACAAAATTATTAAAATACTCATTTACAGGAGTAAACTCAAACTTTAATAATTTTGAAAGCCTTGATTTTTGAGTTTTTAGGAATGCCCTTTAATTATTTCATGATAAAATTAAAAAAAATATAAGAAATTATTTAAAAATAATACTCTGTTTTAATTTCACTAAAACACTAATTATCAAATGATAACAAGCGAAAAACTAAACACTAAAAATTTAGCACTTAAAAAGGTAACAAAGGTGACATTTTTTTGCAATAATTCGTAATACTATTGTAAAATAAATTTTAATATTATTTAATAACTAAATAAAAGACTAAAAGATATGAAAATGTATTGTTACCAATGTCAGGAAGCAGCTAAAAATGTAGCTTGCGAGGGAGCAAAAGGAGTTTGCGGTGTTACTTCAGAAGTAATTAATATACAAGACCTTTCGGTTCACTTATTAAAAGGATTGGCTATTTATTCGCAAAAAGCAAGAGAAAATGGTATTGAAACAGATAAAACTACGGCTTTTATGCACCAAGTTTTATTTACAACTATTACCAATGCTAATTTTACTGTAAAATCTTCTGTAGAACAAATCAAAACTATTTTGAAATACAGAAACGAACTAAAAACAAAACTTGCCGACAAAGGTATTGTTTTAGAGAACCTACATAAAAGTGCAACTTGGGAAGGTGAAGAGAAGGATTTTGAAGCAAAAGCTAAAACAATGGTAGGAAAAATTGATGCACCAAACGAGGATATTCGTTCGCTAAGAGCATTAATTTTATATGGATTAAAGGGACTTGCAGCTTATGCAGAACACGCACACGTGCTTGGATACAACCAAGACGACATTAATGCTTTTACCGAAAAAGCACTTATTGCACTCACAAACGACAATTTAACAGTAGAAGAAAATATCGCTTTGGTATTAGAAACTGGCAAATTTGGAGTTGATGTTATGGCTCTTTTAGACAAGGCAAATACAGAAACTTATGGTAATCCAGAAATTACAACAGTAAAACTTGGAGTAAATAAAAATCCTGGTATCCTAATCTCTGGACACGATTTAAAAGATATTGAAGCTCTATTGAAACAAACCGAAGGCACTGGTGTAGATGTATATACACACAGTGAAATGCTTCCTGCTCACTACTATCCAAAATTAAAAAAATATAAACATCTTGTAGGAAATTACGGTGGAGCCTGGTGGTCGCAAAAAACTGATTTTGAATCTTTTAACGGTCCTATTTTGTTCACAACCAACTGTCTTGTGCCACCAAGAAAAGATGCTAAATACAATGATAAAGTTTTCACCACAGGAGCTACAAGTTTAGAAGGTTGGACACATATCGCTGATGCAGAAGAAGGTAAAGAAAAAGATTTTTCTCAAATAGTAGAACTTGCAAAAAAATGTGAAGCACCTATCGAAATTGAAACAGGAGAAATTGTTGGTGGATTTGCTCACAATCAAGTATTAGCATTATCAGACAAGATTGTTGATGCTGTAAAATCTGGGGCTATCAAAAAATTCTTTGTCATGGCAGGTTGCGACGGCAGAATGAAAGGACGTGAATATTACACAGATTTTGCTCAGGAACTTCCAAAAGATACAGTTATTCTTACGGCTGGTTGTGCAAAATACCGTTACAATAAATTAAATCTTGGAGATATTGGTGGAATTCCTCGTGTTTTGGACGCAGGACAATGCAACGACTCTTATTCACTTGCTGTTATAGCTCTCAAATTAAAAGAAGTTTTTGAATTAAACGACATCAATGATTTACCAATTGCTTATAATATAGCATGGTATGAACAAAAAGCTGTAATTGTATTACTTGCTCTGCTTCACTTAGGTGTAAAAAATATAAAACTTGGACCAACATTGCCAGCATTTTTATCGCCAAACGTAGCGAAAGTTCTTGTAGAAACTTTTGGCATTAATGGAATAAATACTGTGAAAGAAGATATTAAAACATATCTTGGATAAAATATAAGTTAATTAATAATTAACAATGAATAATGAATAATTGGTTTACACCTAATAATAAAAATATTATGCTTTTTTATTGTTGAAAATCTTTTGTCATACTTACTTATTATAATTTTGAGTCCACTCCGAAAAATGCTTTTTGGAGTGGACTCATATTTTGGATAACCCTGTCTTTATTATTCTTCTTTATATTGATTTACAAATTCATCAAAAAGTATTATGTCATTAAAATTTGTGTTGTTTTTTAGATGATTATACAGCGGTTTGTCTCTTGTTATTAATGGTTTATCTAAAAACATTGACAGGGCTACATACAAACTGTCTTTTATATCTACTTCTTTACATAATTCTTCGGCTTGCGAAATAATTTGCTCGCTTAACAAAATATCCGGGATTACATTTAGATTTGAAAACAACATTACTGCAAATTTCTCAAAATCTGCTTGTTGTTTGCTTGCTTTTTTACGAATTACTTTTTTGTATTTTTGCAATTCAAGTAAAGCAAAATCTGGGATATAAAACTTATATCGTAAAAATAATTCTTCGTAAAACTTTTTCCTGCTTATTAAACCGCTGAAAAGTATGTTTACGTCTATTACAAAACTTTCCATTATTGCTTGTTTTTAAGTTGTTTATAATCGTTCCATGCTTCTTGTCGGGCGTTTTCTAATTCTTGCTCCCAGTCCATGCCACTTTCTGCAATTCCTTTTCCTATTTTGTCGGCAAGCAATTGCATTTTTAGTAATTCCAAACGCTTCTGCATATACGTTTGTAAAGCTGTTAAACCAAACATTTGAACAAGGTCGTTTGGTATGTTTAATTGTAATGTGTTTTGATTTTGTGTATTAATTTGTAGTGTTTTCATTTTTCGGTTGTTTTATAATGTTTTTATTTAATTAAATATAGTTCGGAACATTTTTTTATATCTAATGTAATCTTATCTTCTAAATCAATTATAAGTTTATTTTCAGTAATTTTCCATTCAACACTTCTTTTTTTTCCTTCATACACCCAAGTGTCTTCACTATATATAATTGATAAAATAAGTTTATTATTGTTTTTTTTACCTGAAAATGTATAGTAAGATGGCATTCCATGATTACTATTCCAAATACCTTTCCCCTTCACACTGCTTCCTGTTATTGTAAGTCTTATTTGTTCTTCTACTATTGAAGATAGACCGCCTTCATTATAAACATTTTCATAACCAAAACAATAAGTTATAGGTTCAAATGCAATTAAATTTCCATTTGCTTTTTCAATATATTTACCATTTGGCATTTTGTTTATATAATTATTATAACCTATTTCAGTGTTTAAATTGACTGCAATATTCCAAAGACTATCATCAATTGCTACTATAATATTATTTGCATTAACTGAATATTTACCGTTTGCATATTCAGAAATATACGTTTCATAACTTTCAAAAGTATTTTCAGATTGTGCAGTTTTCCACAAAGCATCTTCCTGCATAGTCTCTGCTTTTTCAATATATTTTCCTGTTGGATATTCAGAAATATAAGTTTCGTAACTTTCAAACGTATTTTTGTTTTGTGCTGTTTCCCAAGCGTTTTCTTGTTGAATGAAATTATTTACAAAGATAGCAATAATTATCGCAATAATTGTTACTGCAACAGATGAAGCAATAATTATTTTTTTACGTTTTGCTTTTCGGATTTTTACAGGGTCAAAAATATCGGCTTTTACTGTGATTGTCTCTGTCCCTGCGTTGCTTGTTATTTCAAAAGTGTCGGAAAATATGCCGTCTGTTTTTGGGGCAAAAGTTATTTTTAAATTGTCTTTTGTTTTATTTAACTAAAGTTTCGGAGTTGTAAACACTTGAATATCAATGGATAAGTAGA
>JAOZQN010000407.1 GCA_029932195.1 Bacteroidales bacterium
AACCTTTAAATCATAAATTTTAAGGTGGCATTAGTTTATTGCAAACATAACCATTGACGGAGTTCAAGATGGAACAGGTACAGATAATGAAGATTTCAAAAATGTAAATACAGTAATAGGATATTTCCCTGGGGCAGGTCTTGAGATTGATGCTCAAATAGACGAAGTCCGCATTTGGAACACAGCTCGTTCGCAAGCTCAAATACAAGACAATATGTATTTATACATTACAAACATGACAGACCTTGCAGCCTACTACCGTTTCGACCAAGGTGAAGCTTCTGGCAATAACTCAGCCGGAGGTCATAACATAACAAAACTTGTTGATTATGCTGGTTGCAACACTGGAACATTAAGTGCAGGTTTTGCTTTAACAGCTGGTGGAACTTCAAACTGGATTCACCCAGGTAACCCAGAAGCTCCGATACCTGCAACTTATGATGCAACTTCTATTGACTTTCAATCGGCACAATTAAACGGAGAAGTATTTGCAATAGGAGAAACAGATGTTACAACAAGAGGTTTCTGTTATGCCACAACCGATTGTCCTACAATTTCGAATAATTTGGTAAACGAAACTGGAACTTATGCGGCAGGAACTTATAATTTGAATGCCACTGGTCTTGCAATGGGAACAACATATTACTATCGTTCGTATCTAACCAATACACAAGGAACAAGCTACGGCGAAACGCAATCATTTACAACAACACAAATCCCACTTGGAAATGCACTCTATTTTGATGGGACAGATGATTATGTGGATTTAGGAAATGACGCTTCACTTAATTTTGGTACAGGAGACTTTACTGTGGAAGCATGGATAAAAACAACATTCTCAGGAATACAGGTAGCTGTTGGAGGTGGAGGCGGACCAGATTATTGGTTAGGTCTTAACTCTACAAATCATGCCACTTTTTCCATCTCAGGAACTTCATGTGTAGGAACTTCTGTTGTCAATGATGGAAATTGGCATCATATCACAGGTGTAAGAGAATCAGGTCAAATTTACATATATGTTGACGGGGTTCTTGAAAACAATCTCGCAAATGCTCTGTCAGCCAACCCTCCCGATAATATTTATATAGGAAGTTTTACAAGTTCCAGCTTCTTTTTTACAGGAGAAATAGACGAAGTACGTATATGGAATGATGCAAGAAACTTAGCTCAAATTCAAGCCAATATGTATTCATACATTACAAATATGACAGACCTTGCAGCATACTATCGTTGCGACCAAGGTGATGCTTCTGCCGATAACACCACTGCAACAGGAAATAATATTACCGAACTTGTTGATTATGCTGGTTGTAATACTGGAACCCTAACCAATTTCACTTTAAACACTGGTATTTCTAACTGGGTAGCTACCGGAAACAACGAAGCACCGATACCGAGTGCAACAACAACCGATTTTATTTCGTACACTTCTGCCGGATTAACCGGAAATATTTTCTCAATTGGAGAAACTGACGTTACAACAAGGGGTTTCCAATGTGCAACAGATGCTTGTTTTACAACTGGTATAGTAACAACAGAAGAAACCGGAACTTTCGGAACGGGAGCTTATACGCTTACAGCAAACGGATTAATCGCAAACACTTTATATTATTACAGAGCATATACAACTAATACACAAGGAACAAATTATTCTGAAACACGCCAATTTACTACAACAAATGATGCACCTCCAGGTACTTGTTTAGATTTTGATGGGACTGATGATTTTGTATATGCAACAGGTTATAAGGGAATTACAGGAACGTCATCAAGAACAGTAGAAGCATGGATAAAAACCAATACTATGCCGCCTGGAGATCATATCAGTATTATAAGTTGGGGTGTTTACTCCGATGGGAGTATGTGGGACATTAGTATAGATTTGAGCGGATGGATAGGTGTCGGTATTTATAACGGAAGAATTGAAGGAAGTACAAATTTGGTAGATGATACATGGCATCATATAGCTGTGGTACTTAATAACGATGGTACTCCTAATGTTAATGAAATTCTTTTGTATGTAGACGGAAGTTTAGAAACTATATCAAGTTCAATTCCAAAAAGTGTTAATACTGGCAATGGTTTTGATGTTACAATTGGACACGGTTATTTTAATGAATTTCAAGGACAAATAGATGAAGTAAGAATTTGGAATAACGCTCGAACCCAAGAAGAGATAATAAACTACATGTGCCGCACAATTGAAAATCCGGCAGGAGAGGCAAATCTTGTAACATATTACCAAATGGACGATGGTGCAGGAGTAAGCATAACTGATATTAAAGGTTCGAATACTGGTACACTGGCAAATTCCGATGCCGATGAATGGGTGGACAGCGAAGCCTTCAACGTTTGGACAGGTGCAACAAACACAACTTGGGCAACGGCCACAAACTGGACAGACGGTCTTCCAGGAGCAACTGATAATATACATCTTGGAACAGCAAATACTCCTTCCACAGCAGGAGATTTAACAATTAATAATGCTGTAGTGGAAAGCGGTGGTACTTTTACAGTTGCGGCAACTAATTTATTTACGGTTAATTCTAATCTTTTCCCGATGGGAACAATGAATGTAGCTGGTTCAGGAGGAGCAGATCCTGGCAAAGTTACTGTTGAAGGCGATTTATTTGTAGGAACAAATGGAAACTTAAATCTAATGTCTCCATCAAACGACAATCCATCAGGTTCATTAATTACAAATGGAGCAGTTTCTGGAACAGGAACAATAAATATTGCAAGGTATTTTACCATCGACGGAACTTGGCAAAATGTTGGTGTTCCAATGGCTAATCAATCAACTGCTTTATTTACCGAAAATACTCCAACAGGAAATTACAATGCTAATCTATATACTTATAATGAAATATCTGACTTAGGAACAGACCCAAGACCAGTGATTACTCAAATTGGGCTTCTTATACAGATTTGTGGAACTTTGCACAGCCTCTAGGACAAGGAAATGGAGTAAATATGAATACGGGAGATGGGTATTTTACTTTAAATGAAGGAGATATTACAGTTAATTTCTCATCAGTGGCAACAGATTTGAACACAGGCGATAAAACAGCAGCCCTTACTTATACCGACAATGATAATGGCAGTGGTTTTGGAGCAAACTACGATGGTTGGAATTTTATCAGCAATCCTTTTCCTTCTGCAATAGACTGGTCTGCCTTGTCTAAATCTACAAATACAGATGCAACAGTTTACATCTGGAACGGAACGACTGCAAATTATGTTTACTTTGGCGGAGCTCCACAATGGCAAACAGGACAAACCAACAATGGTGCAGTTAGCCAATATATTCCAGCGATGCAAGGTTTTTGGGTGCATTTAACAAATGCTTCACTTCCAGGTAACCTTAGCGAAAACTTCACTTTTAATAATACAGCACGAATACATAATGCTCAGGCAATGCACAAAAACACTGAAAAAATAGATTATCAATTTATACGACTAGAAGTAATGCAAAATAATTTGACAGACGAAACTTTAATTGGATATTTTGACGATGCCGAAACAGGTTTTGACACTGATTACGATGCTTATAAAAGATTGTCTGGAAATGATATTCCAATGTTATATTCGTTAACAGAAGAGCCAGCATTTCCTTTGGCAATGAATGCTTTACCAGCAGATTCACTTGGAAAAGAAGTTCCTCTCGGACTTTATACTAGCCATTCTGAAACTTGCACTATTTCATTAAAAGAAGATAATTTAGAAGGTAGAGCAATCTTTTTGAAAGACTTTGAAGAAAATACAGTTACTAATTTGAGTGAAAACGATTATTTATTCGAGGTTAACTCTGGAGATTCTAGAGAACGTTTTGTTTTGTTTGTTGATGCTGAAACTAACGATGTTGATAACAACATTTCAAAAAGTAACATCAAAATTTTCCCGAATCCCACAAACGGACTTCTAATTATTCAAAATCTTAATAAAGACGAAACTAATACGATAACAGTGAAAGATGTTTTAGGTAAAACAATCCTTCAAACACAAACAGATAAAACACAAACAGAATTAGACCTAACAAACAATTTTGCTGGAATATATTTTATAGAAGTATCAAATAACTCTGGAACAGTAATAATTAAATTGATAAAGAATTAGTTTGTATATTAGAGATTTAACATTAAAAACGGTCATGCTATCAATAGCTGACCGTTTTTTATTGCTTTATCAATAAATGTATGCTTCGTCCACTTGGTTGAACAATTATTTTTTTCATATTAATTATTTTTTATTTCAAAAGAACAAAACTTTTATTAAATTTGCTTATATTTTAATAACAAAATTATATTTCATCAAGTGTTTAATTTTCAGATGATAACTAATTCGTAAATTGTAATTTAGGGCACTCCTAAAAACTCAAAAATCAAGGCTTTCAAAATTCTTAAAGTTTGAGTTTACTCCTGTAAATGAATATTTTACTAATTTTGTATAACATGCCGTTAGGCACTTGGAGTTTTTAGGAATGCCCTTTACTTAACCCTTTCAACTATGGAAACAAATAAAAGTCCACTTTCTCCAATTGAAATATTGGAAGTTTTTGCTAAAAAGACAAATAGAGAAATTTCTTTCACCGAAACGGCTTATGTGAAACACACAAGCCGTTATCAGCATTATTTGAGAAGATTATATATTCCAAATAAAATCAATAGTGATGTCCATTTTGTTAGTTTTTTGGACCAAAAAAGAATTGATGAGTTTGCAAATTTTAGCGGAATATTTTTTCCTATTTCTGTTCCTCTTTCTTCAAAAATAGAAATACGAAAGAAAAACATTCTTGATAAACTTAACCCATTTTTCAAAAAAAGTGGTTTTGAAACAGGTAATGAAGAATTTGATTCTGGAGTTGTTATATCAGAAAATGTTTCTTTTGAAGAACAAGAAATATTTAATAATAGAAAAATACAGAAACATGTTCTAAAAATATTCGAACTTAATGAAATTTTGAAAATTACAATAAATCAAGCAAATATTAATTTTGTTCCTTTTTTTGAAGGCAAATCACATATTGGAATTATTGTTACTCGGCACTGGTTATTGGACAGCGAATTGATTCAGAATTTGTTTTATTTAATGGAACAATTTAGAAAGGAATTTTAATTTATACCAAACCGTAGTCAAAATGATGATTTAGAAAATGAATTGTTTTTTGATTATTTGATTTATAAAAAACCTTGCATAGCCATAGCTATGGAATATTTTTTTTAAGAAAAATAAGTAAAAAAGAACCTTTTTATATTCATTATTTTGACTACGGTTTGGTATTAGTATTTTATTCAACGTAATGTAAAAAATAGCTATAATATATTATAAGGACTCTTTTAAAAACGAATCTTTATTATTAAAATACTCATTTACAAGAGTAAATTCAAACTTTAATAATTTTGAAAGCCTTGATTTTTGAGTTTTTAGGAGTGCCATGTAATAATTATGATTTTTAAACTGAATTATTTTTTATTCTATTCAGAAAATTCTTGCATAGCCTGTGTTATGGAATAATTTTATGGGTAAAAATAGGCAAAAAAGAAACTTTTTAAATTCATAATTATTACAGCAATTTAGTATATAAGTAGTTAACCATATATAAACGACACTTTTTAAGGTCAATTTTAGCATTAT
>JAOZQN010000408.1 GCA_029932195.1 Bacteroidales bacterium
TACTATTTTTTAATTCAAATAATGAGTTTTAAAATTAGCGAAATCAAAGTTATAAACTATAAAAACACAATGAAAAAAATAATATCAATATTAATAATCTTATCGCTTACGAGCCAACTGTTTTCACAAAAAACAAATAATTTGTTCGAAAAACAACAAATGTCTGTATCTGTATCTCCATTATTTATGATTGCAATGGATAATTCTGCTTATGGGACAAACTTAGGTTTTGGATATAATATTTTTAAGAAAACAGAAATAGGTGCTTTTGGCTCAACAATGATTGGCAAAAAAGTATCTTATTCTACTGTTGGTATTTATACAAAATATTATCTTATAAATAGAAAATTTACTCCAACCATAGAACTGGCTACTCTAACAGGCAGTAACTATTATGACTCTAATTTTAATCTTTATTTTGATACTCCAATTAGTTTAGGTCTTGGATATTATGGTATTGCAAATAAAATAGGTATAGAGCTACAGGCAAAATATTTTATAATTTCAGGAACTTATGCTCCACAACTAAATTTAAAATGGTATTTTTAAGATTATTAATCGCATCACTTCTGTTTTTGTATAGCTTTACAATAGTTGCACAAAATTATACTATTAGTGGGCATGTTTACGATGCCAAAACAAATAATGCAATAGAGAATGTTAATATTATTGCTAATGAACTCAACACTATTAGCGACAAATCAGGTAGTTATAAATTAATTTTATCATCAAAAAAAATAAATATACAAGCTACTGCTGTTGGTTATTCTTCTTATTTTTCAAATTATAAAATAAATAGAGATACAGTAATAAACATTTATCTAAAAGTTCAAAATAATGATATAAAAACAGTTACCATAAATGCCGACAAAATATATTTGCACCGCTCCGAGAGCATAATAGACCTGCCAATAGCTCAAATACAAAAAATCCCTTCGCTTGCAGGCGAGCAAGACATACTGAAAGCAATACAACTAACTCCAGGAATTCAAGCAGGAACAGAAGGTTCTACTGGTTTGAATGTTAGAGGAGGAAGTAATAGCCAAAATCTTATTCTATTAGATGGAATACCTATTTATAATGCCTCGCATTTGTTTGGTTTCATGTCAGTTTTTAATACCGATGCTATTAGTAAAGTAAAAATTTATAAAGGAGGTTTTCCTGCATATTATGGAGGCAGACTGGCATCAGTTATTCGCATAGACTTAAAAGAGGGGAACAACAAAAAGCCAATAGTAAAAATAAATACTGGACTTATTTCTACAAAAATTTTTATAGAATCGCCACTCTACAAAGACAAAACGAGTTTTATTGTTTCAGGAAGAACTTCTTACCTTAATTTATTTTACAAAATTCCTAATTTATTTAGCACTAATGATAATTTGCAAAATTTAGGACTTTATGAAACAAATATAAAAATAAAACATAAATTTACAAATAAAACAAAACTCGTTTATGGCTTTTATCTTGGAAAAGATTATTACAAATATGGAACTTCCAAAGTATCCGAACGAGAAGAAAAATTTACATCTTTGGAAAGTATAGAATGGGGAAATATAATTAATTACCTTAATTTTGAACAAAAAATAAATAAAAATGCGAAAATAAATTTATTACTTGCACAAAATAAATATTCTTATAATATTTACTCGGAACAAGAAGAAATTTATTACAGCAATCAAAACAAAAATAAATATACCAAAACAGAACTCAATTCATCTATTTCTGACTATCAGGCAAGATTAAACTTAAATCTTAATTTTAAAAATAATGAAATAGATTTTGGTAGCGAATATTTTTATCATACATTTTTACCAGAAATAAATACCTATAAAAAAACAGATAGCTTAGAAAACACTAATAATCAGAAAAGTAAAATATATTATTCCAATGAATTATCCATTTATTTAAACAATAATTTTAAAATAAAAAACAAACTTTTTGCCAACATTGGTTTACGATACTCTACTTATCAAATAAACGACACTACCTACCAAATTCCCGAACCACGAATTTCATTAAATTATACCTTAAATCAAACAACTGCCATAAAATTAGCTATAACAGGTATTTCGCAATTCTCTTATATGTTGTCTAACAATACGGTAGGAATGCCAAAAGATATTTGGGTGCCAGCAACAAAACGAACAAGCTATCAAACAGCATATCAATATTCTTGTGGCATAAACAAAAAAATAAATAAGTATAATAGTAATTTAGGAGTAGAATTTTTTTATAAAAAAATGAACAACCTCATTGATTATAAAGATAATATTTATTATGATTTAGATTTTGGCAACTGGGAAGGTTTAATAGAAACAAACGGCAAAGGACGAGCTTATGGTTCGGAAATATGGCTACACAAACAACAAGGCAAATTTACGGGTTGGCTTGCCTATACACTATTATTTTCGGAGCGACGTTTTGAAAACATTAACAATAACAATTGGTATCCACACAAATACGAGCGACGACACGATTTTTCTGTAACAGCAAATTATAAAATAAGCAATAATATTGAACTATCATCTACATTTGTTTTTGCTTCGGGATTTTCTACCACTATGCCCGTTGGCAGATACAATACACAAAATGGATACGATAATATTTTTTACTACGAAAGCAGAAATAACCAACGAATGCCAGCATACCACAGATTAGATATTGGAATAAGATTTATAAAAGAGCAAAAAAATTGGCAACGAACATGGGAATTTAGCCTATACAATGCTTATAATCACTTAAATACATACTATTTAACACTCAATTATTCTTATAAAAACACCGACCAAGATTACTCTATCTATAAACGAACACTCTTCCCAATTATTCCTTCAATAAGTTATAGTTTTAAATTTTGAGTCCACTCCGAAAAGCCTCTTTTTGCCAAACTCAGCGTTATAAATATTTTTTCAATCCTCATTATCAATAAGATAACTGCGGTTGAAAAAAGATTTATGCCTTGATTTTGACAAAAATAGACTTGTCGGAGTGGACTCAATTTTAAGTTTCGTTTATGTTTCCTGTTACTTTTAATATGCAAAATATAATGTTTTTTTATAATTTATTTTACAGAAGCTGAAAAACAGCAAATTTCTTTTTATCTAATAATCAGATGTTTGTGGATAAAATAGAACGAACTTTTTTCAACTAAAAGCACAACTACCTGAAAATAAGCTGTTAGAAACTTTACTAAACAGCAAAAAAGCCTTTTTTAGCCCAATTTGGTAGAACGAAAAAAAAAGTTCATTTTTTTTACCGTTGATTTACAGTTAATTAACAAAAAAAAGTATGCCGTCCTATAACGGCATTTTTGATTGTTGTTTTTTTTAGTTATATGTTTGCAGTCTCATAAAAACAAATACTAGTGCAACAAGACATTAGTTTATGAAGTGGCAATTTAAAGTTAATAGTCTAAGTTTATGCACTTTAAATACTTCATATATTTAAGTCTTAATACACTAGTAAATATTTTTAGGAGTAAATAATGCCTGCCAAAGTCAAAGTTAGCCACGGCGACAATTAAGGCAGGCAAATTACTTAATTATTAATTTTCAAATTTAATTTAAAAAATGAATAAATCAAAAATTAGTTTAATTTTAGTATATGCAATATTTATATTTGCAGGCGGAATGTTGCTAACAAGTTGTGATAAAACAGAGTTAGTTGATTCAAACGAAGATGGTTTGGTGAAGAATACAGAAGTAGTAGAATTAAAGACCGCAGAAGAAACAATAAGTTTGCAAATGCAAGTTAGCAACAATATGCTTGCTTTTAAAACAGTAGAAGACTACGAAAAAGCCCTTGACTACCTTACAAAAGTAGAAAATGACGATTTTAAAGGTTGGGACAATAAATTTGCGTTTACATCTATGCGAGCAGATTGCAAAGCAAAAAAAATGGACGTAGAAGAAATGCCAATAACCGACAATGTTTTGGCAAGCGTAATAAACACGAATGCTGCAATAGAAATACAAGGCAAAATTTTTGTACTACTACCCAAAACCGAGCAAGTGCTTGTTTACGATAACCACAAAAATTACACAAGCAAAACAAAAGCAAGAACTTATACTTTTGATGATGAGGTGATAACAGAAGAATTTGGTAGCGAAATAGAAAAAGAAGAGCTTGCACAAATGATTGAAAGTGATTGTGATTGTAAAGGAACTGACGGAAAAGGACGCTTTTGTAAACATTATAATATTGGGTGGAAAACATGGTATGCTAATTGTTCATCTGGTTATTGGTCTAAACGCACTTTTGTTTATAAAAAATCTGGTATTTATAATACCTTAAAATGTAATATAAGAAAACGTAGTTACGGAAAACAAATTAGACTAACTGTAGAAATGAAAGGTAGTTGGACGAATTATAATGGTTCAGGAACTTTTGATGAATACAAAGAAGGATATGGGCATTCGTATACAATTCGTCCTTATTATGGAGTGAGAGGATTAAAAGACTATTCCGTAGATTCTTGGTTTAGAATGATAGATGAAACATGTGCTCCGTGGCAATATGAATCCGAAGGTTGGGATTGGAGTTGCAAAAAATAATATTCTAACATAAAAAAGGAATTGTAATTTAGTTTCTACAATTCCTTTCAATCATTAAAATTCTAAAAAAATGAAAAAAACAATAATAATAATCTCCCTTTTTTTAATAACAATAAACTCATTTTCACAAACAGAAGAAAATAAATCAGAATTTTCTGCAGGTCTTGGTTTTACTAATATTCAGTTTGAACATAAATTTAGTCCTTCTTTAATTAATCCTGTTTTACTATCTATAAAATATAAATATAATTTTCGTAAACGACTATCTTTAAACACACAACTTAAATTTGCAAATGGTTTTAAGCATGTATCCGAGCCAGAAGATGGTTTTGAGATAATTACTTACAATTCAATAGGTATATTTCCTGCTTTTGATATAATAAAGAAGAAAAAGCTCGAGTCAAACATAGGAATAGGTGTTTCAAAAACTTTTTTTTGGACTTCTACACCAGCAGAAAATATTACAGATATAGAACATTTAAACGTAAAATATGATGGCGGAGCTTTTTATACTGCCCCCTTTCTAACAGGAAATGTAAAATATCTTTTTAATAATAATACTTTTATAGGTCTATCTTTTGATTACGAATATTATCCTTATAGATATTATATACAAACTTTTTCGTCTAAAATTAGTTTTGGTGTAAAATTCTAAAATAATGAAAAAATCAACAATATTAATTATAATTTTATTAGTTACAACTAATTTATTTTCACAAGAAAAAGAAAAAAAATCAGAATTTTCTGTTGGACTTGGTTTTGTAAATATTAAATTTGAAAACGATTTTTTTCCTTCTTTTAATCCAGTTCTGTTATCAACAAAA
This sequence comes from Bacteroidales bacterium, assembly GCA_029932195.1. GTDB lineage: Bacteria > Bacteroidota > Bacteroidia > Bacteroidales > JAOZQN01 > JAOZQN01. The sequence goes on from JAOZQN010000408.1 coordinate 5,381, forward strand.
TATAAGTATAATTTCCACAAACAATTGTCTTTTAACACAGAATTAAAGTTTGCAAATGGATTTAAACATGTCCCAGAATCAGAAACTGGTGTTGGAATAATATCTTATTATTCAATAGGAATATTTCCAATATTTAACGTAATAAAAAAACGAAAATTTGAATTACAGACCTCAAAACAACATGTGGCAAAAACAGACTAAACCTCTATGTATCAGCAAGTAAAACAATAACTGGACGTTTTGA
>JAOZQN010000409.1 GCA_029932195.1 Bacteroidales bacterium
GAGAGGTGCATCGGCTACTTGTTGGTAGCCGACCGCCTACTCGATTAGCTGTATTACTCTGTTTATCAATCCGTTTGCTTAACTTTTCCATTTACTGTCAAATTAATTATCTCAATATTTTCTAAGCCTTCTGTATCTATTACTTTTATAGCTATTTTATGCGAACCTGCTTTGAATTTATAGGTTTGTTTTCCTTTTTTATCAAGTAATATTTCTGGACTAAAACCTTTTTCTTGGTTAAATTTCCAATTCCACGCAAAAAATTCAATTCCGCTTTCACTTTCAGCTTTTGCAATAAATTCAATTTTTCGCAATTTTTTGTTATCCGTTCCCAAATCGTTAAACGTTACTGTTAGCTTAGGTTTTAAAGCTATTGGAACTATCTCTGAAACAGGGACTAACTCAATAATTATATTTTCCTTATTTTTTAATCTTGCAACTTCGGCAACTGCTCCACGACCAAAACTAAATGCAATTATAAATCCTATCGGTTTTTTATCTGCAATGTTTTTATTATAAAGCGTTTTATCAAATCTTTCTATTGCTGATTTAAAATTGTCAATTACATTTCTGCCGATATTATCACTACGTTTTACTTGAATTGGTCTATTTTCTTTTGTTTTTCCGTCTATTCCAAAATCTCCATGTTGTTTTTTGTTTGGTATTCCGTCAAACTGTTCAATTATCCATGTTTCAAATTCGAATGCTTTTCTGTTGCGAAGTTCATCGTAGTCATATTTATGAAGTTGAACTACATAAGGCTGTGAAAATAAATTTAAGTCTTTTTGTAATCTCAAATCTGTTACTTTTACGGCTTGAACAGATTGGTCTATTCCTAACCATTTACGATTTAATTTTTCTGTAACTGCAATAGTTGTTCCGCCACCTATGAATGGGTCTAATATTAAATCATTTTCATTTGTGGACATTTTAATTATACGTTCTAATAATTTTTCTGGTTTTTGAGTAGGGTAGCCAATTTTTTCTTTGGAAGATTGAACATTAGAAATATCGTCCCACAAATTTCCTAAAATTGGTTTTTCTACTTCATCAAGAAATATTTTTCGTTGTGGTTTGCCTTTTGTATTCCAGTGTAGTTTGTTATCCTTGTCAAATTGCATTAATTTTTCAAGTTCCATCATCCACCCAAATTTTGGTGTATAGTTTTTGTATTTATAAATTAAATTAGGTCTTATTCCTAATGCGGGATTTCTTTCAATTGAATGCAAACGATATTTTCGTCCATTTTTGTCAATAAATTTATATTGATTTTTTAAATATTTCTCATCGTGTGCTATTGCTCTTGGTGGATAAAAAATAAACTTAGAACTTTTAGAATACCAATATATTGTATCAACTAAAACACCTAATTTTTTTGATGTCGTATTATGTGCAGTAGTTCTTTTCCAAACTATTTCGCTTATATAATTACTGTATCCGAAAATTTTATCAAGTATATCAACTCTTATATAAGCGTTTGCGTGCCAATCACAATGCAAAAATATTGAGCCTGTTTGTTTTAAAATTCTGTGCATTTGTTCAACTCGTTCTTTTAACCATGCTATATAATGTTCAATTCCACCAGACCAACGGTCTTGAAAACTACGAATTTCGCCTTTATCACCCCAAATTACTTCGTAATTTTGATTTGAAAAAAACGGTGGGTCAAGATAAATCATATCAACCGTTTCGCTTTCAATTTTTTTGAGGACTTCTAAGTTATCGCCTAATATTAGTTGGTTCATTTAGTTTGTTTTATAGAATACGATAAATAAATAATACTTTCTCTAACTAATTTAAGCAATCTTAAATAATTTTCATTAAATTCAGTTTCTGGAATTATGAATGTAAAATCATCTTGTTGTCTTTGTCCAAATAAAAATGCCTTATGCTCAATATAATTTCGCATAGTATCAATTTCTTTTGCCTTTGGTTCAATCAAATTTTTAAATCCATTTTCATTGATATATAAGTCTTTACCTACCCAAAAGATAGCTCTAAGCATTAAATTATTACTCTCTAAAAATTTTGAATTTATGCCAGCTTTTTTTTCTGTTTTATTATACCATAGTCTTTTAAAAGCAACCCTGTGATTTTTGATTTTAATATCGAAAGCATAGTTTATAAAATATGCAATTTTATCGAAAATTGAATATGCTATCGAAAAAGCGGACTGTTTTTTTTGTTTTGATAAAACTTTATCATTATTTAGGCTGTCATAAAATTGATAACGAGAATATTTGTATTTATCAATAATGTCTTCAAACAAATTTGTTAATTTAGTGTCTATTATTGAATTTATTTTTAAATCATCTTTGCTACTTTTCAATTGCTTATTTACATTTGATAAAGGATTTAAAAACAATTCATTATCAATAATCCAGGTTGCATATTCTGTATCTTTTATTTCACTATTTTTAAAATCTGATAGTTCAAATTTGTAATTTAAAACCTTCTTGTAATTATTTTCAATGGATTTAATTTTTTGTATTACTTCGTGTTCAATGTCTGAATAAATATTTTTTTGTAATCCATTTTTTAGATATTGATAACCTAATTGCAAATAGGCATATTGATATATTGGTTCTATAATGTAATTCAGTCCATAATACATTAAAGCATTTCCTTTATTTATTAAAGGCATACCAGATGTTTTTTCAGTTTCGATTGCTTTATTCCAAAAATCATGAGCATTAATAAATCTACCAATATTATTAAATCTATTTGCTAAATTTGTCAAAATGTTTGACTTTATTTCATTTGGTGTTTTGTCGTTTATTTGTTCATAAGCTAAACGTAAATTTTGAAGTTCATTTTCAATAGTTTCTTGTTCCCAACTCCAATCCTTTTCTGTATTTGCAATTTCCATTTTATGTTTTTCATTATAAGCGACTGAAAAATAATAATGATATAAACACTTGTTTCCTTGAATATTAATCTTGTTTTTATGTTTTTTAAGTAATTCAATTGCAAAATCAATTTCATTCACCAAGATTAAAGATGCAGATAAATCAATAAATTTACCAATATTTTTAATAAACTCATCTTCTGTAATATTTTCGTCTGAAATTATATGTTTTAGTTTTTTGATATTATCCATTTCTATTATTTTAGTATTTTATCGTTTTGCAATTACAGCTAACGGTAACTTCTTGATTTTCGTTGCCTTTTTTCGCACAATGTAAATCCTTAATCAATGTTCAAATTTAGCACAATTGTAAATTTTGCACCATGAAAAAAGGCAATGAAATTCAAGAAAATGATATGCAATTTTTTTTTCATGGAACATATATTGCCCAGTAGTTATCAATTATATAAATCCATTTTTCTTTTTTCTTTGGTATTTGCTTATCTCTAATGATTTCAAATTCAGGAAACATTTCTTGTGTTATAATAAGCTCATCATTATATGGATAATAAGAAAAAACAACTCCAAATTGTCGTCCCTTTTTTGTTATATATTTATTAAAAAAGTAAATAATATATTCATTCTTTTTAACAATAATATCTACAATGTTAATCTTTACAGATTTATTAATTATTATTGTTGTATCAGAATAATTATATCTGTCATATTCAATAGTTCCTGTTTGAATAGAAAAGCTATCGCAAGGAATATTTATTTTTTGCAAGTTTAAACTAATACTGTCATTTATACTTTTTTCTTTAAGTGTAATTTTTATTTCTTTATTTACATATTTAATTATATTTTCGTTAGACAATCTTTCTTCAATCCTTAAATATATATACATAGCAACAGTAATGATAGAAAAAAAAATAAAAATTCTAAGAAAATATTCCTTATGTTTTCGAGTTTTTGTTTTCATAATTGTTTTACATTTTTTGTTCTTCTAAAATAAATATCTCCATTAACGTATTCATTTATAAATTCTATTAATACATAATTTTCTTGTTTAATAGGATCTATAACAAGTGTTCCATTTTGTATTTGTTCTAATATGTTTTCTGAGTTTTCATATTTATTAAAAATATAAAGTTCTAATACATATTTATCAGAATAATTGGTTTCAATTAGGTTCAATAGAGGAAAAAATAAATACTGTTTAGATTTTAGATAATTGACTTGTTCTAAAAATTTTCTTGTTTGATTTGCAAAAATAGCAATGTCTTGTATTGTAAAACCAAGAACCCGTGTATCAGAAACAAATCTACCAAAGCCTGCAGAAATACCTGGTCCTAATGAAATTTCTATTCCTTTAAATTCCAAATTAGTATGTTGTATTGTAATATCTGGAACAAATAAATTTTCAGCAGGAATATCAATGTCTGCTTCATAAACTTCTCCCGAAAGTTCTCTTATATGTTTTAATACTGTAAAGTTAATATCTGCTGAAACTCCCAAATCAACTCCTCCATAAAAATTAACTCCTTGTTCTGGATTTTTTTCTCCAGCTACCGATGCAATAAAGCTAATAAAACCTGCAGTAGAAGCAACAACAGCAAGATTACCTTGTGGGTCAGCAGCTAATCCCAACGATAATTTTCCTGCAATTCCAAAACCAAGTCCTAACTTACCTTCGAATGTAATACCTGTAAGAGTTACTCTGTTGAGAATATTTGCTCCAAGTATTGCAATACTGAAAGGAATAAGCATAAAAACAGAAATACCATAATCTTCTTCTGTTAATTCGCTTTGAATATTCTCAATAATATTTATTTCTTTATCTAAAAATATTCTTGGCATTGTTGCATATTCCTTTCGTTCAATTGCATATGGTGAATTTATTTTTTTTGGATTTTCTGTATTTGATTCTGGCTGACCAACTACAAGATAAAAAACTATTCCAAGTTTATTTTCCCCAATATTAGTTTCAATTTTTGCAACAGATAAGTCTTCGGGTAGTTGAATATATGAATACTCTCCTTGTTGTAATCCCTTTTTTACCAAGTATTTTTGCTCTTTAGTAAAATTTGCAGAAGTAAAAATATGAGCAAGTAATTTTTTTATCCTTTCACTTTTTTGTTGTGTAGGATAGTTTTCTAAAGTCCATTTTATTTTATGAGAAATATAAGGGCTATATACTGTTATTATATAGATTGCGTCGTTATCATTGCTATCTTTTAATTCTTCTTCCTGCCATCTTGGTCTAATTCTTGGTTTTGTTACTTTGCTTGCATCAATAACTCGACTGGCATTAGTAACTCGACTTGCATCGGTTATTCGTGAGTTGTGAAATTTTCCACCTTTGGAAAACGGATTTTTATAATTTGACATAATGTTTTAGTTTTAGAAAAATAAATTATACAGTTAAAAAAATGAATTTTAACTGTATAATTATCTTATTTATTGATTGTTAATGGTTACTTGACCAGAAGTGCAACATGTCCCAATCATTATTTTATAGGCTTCGGCTTGTTGGTCTTGGGGTAGTTTGGCAATTATTTCCATTGCAAGTTTTATTTTTTCTTGCTCGACCTCCATGCCAACAATTTCTTTTTGTAGTTTATTATTTTCTATTTGGATTTTTTCTGCTTCGGCTTCTTGTTGCAGTTGATTGAAACAATCCAAAGCATCGCCTTGTCCTAGAAGTGCGTCTACCACAACTGCGGGAGTTCGTAAAGTATTACGATTTACATTTAAAATAACACCAGGGACTTCAA
>JAOZQN010000410.1 GCA_029932195.1 Bacteroidales bacterium
GTATTTATTTGATATATAAATTGTTATCTATTTCCGTCCAGACACTATTTATAAATGGCTTTAATTTATTGCAGATAATAAAGTATAATCATATTGGCAAATATGATATTTTTTTATTATGAGTCTTTTCACTCATAAACTTAGACGAAAAAACAAAAAAAAAGTTGCAATTTTTCAACTTTTTTTATAAAAAAAATCTTGTTTTTGAATACTCATTTTTTTTTTTACTTTTGTTCCCTATGCTAATAAAAAAAATATCAATATTAAATTTCAAGAATTTTGCAGAATTAGAATTAGAATTTTCGCAAAAAATAAACTGTTTTGTAGGAAACAATGGAGTTGGAAAAACCAATCTGTTAGATGCAATTTATTATCTGTCTTTTACTAAAAGCTACTTTAATCATATTGATAATCAAAGCATTAAGCATGGTGAAGATTATTTTATGATACAGGGAGAGTACGAAAGGAATGAGAAAAAAGAAATAATATATTGTGGTTTTCAAAAAACAAAAAGTAAGACTTTTAAACGAAACGATAAAAAATACAGCAAATTTTTGGAACATATTGGTCTCCTGCCAGCCGTTGTGGTTACTCCAGATGACAATAAATTAATTATTGGTGGTAGCGACGAGCGTCGTAAATTTATTGATGGTGTAATTTCTCAATACGATAAGCAATATCTTACTCAATTAATAAGATATAAAAGAGTCCTTGCACAAAGAAATCAGTTATTTAAGAACTTTGCACAACAAAAAATATTTCAGCCAGAAAGTGTTGAGGTTTACAATCAGCAATTGGTTTTATTTGGCGAAAAAATTCATGAAAAACGACAACAATTTATCGCTGATTTTTTGCCAAGTTATCAAAATTATTATAATTTAATATCGCAGAAGAACGAGAAGGTAGAAATAAGTTACAAATCGCAACTAAATGACGGCGATTTTAACGAACTTTTAACACAATCTATCAGCAAAGATAGGATTTTGCAATACACTACGGTTGGAATTCACAAAGACGACTTGGATTTTAAACTTGGTGATTATAAGATAAAAAAAATAGGCTCGCAAGGACAACAGAAAACTTTTTTGCTTGCCCTAAAATTTGCTCAATACGACATTATAAAAGCAAGTTTACAGATAAAACCAATTCTGCTTTTAGATGATATTTTTGATAAATTAGATGCTCTGCGTGTTCAGCAAATAGTTAAACTTGTGGCAGACGACAATTTTGGACAAATTTTTATCAGTCATACAAATTTAGACAGGCTAGAAAATATCCTTTCGGAAATAAATACTGATTATAAAATTATAAATTTAAGTTAGTAGTATTTTGATCCGTATTTTAAAATTCGTAAAATTAGAAAAAAAACGTATTATTATTGTTTAACAATCAGTAATTTAATAAACTATTTGCTAAACTAAGTAGTTGAACAAATAAAAACGATACTTAATATATTTTGTATTACCTTGTTTTTAAAATGCTTACAAAATTATTCATTATTCATTATTCATTATTCATTACTTAATCAGTTTATTATTTGTATATAAAATAAAGTTTATATACTTTTGCGGTCTTAATTTTTAATAATCAAATTACAAGCTCACTAAAAGAGGTTTTGATTAAAAACCCAGCTTGTAAAAACATTTTAATTTAATTTAAACATGTACGCAATTTTAGACATTCAAGGGCAACAATTTAAAGTGGAAAAAGATAAAAAAATCTTTGTTCACCGCTTGCCAAACAGCGAAGGAGAGCAACTAACTTTTGACAAAGTTCTTTTAACAGAAGACGATGGAAAAATAGTTGTAGGAAAACCAAATGTAGAAGGAGTAAAAGTAACAGCCAAAGTTCTTGCACACGTTAGAGGTGATAAAGTAAAAGTTTTTAAGAAAAAAAGAAGAAAAGGTTATCAAAAACTTAACGGACACCGTCAAAATTTTACGCAAATACTTATTGAAGGAATTGAGTAGAACAGATAACTAACTAATAATAATCAGTTCAGGTTTTATAATTAGAACATTATTATGTATTACTTTTAATTTAATATTATCTAAAATAACAACAGTATAAACACAATATATTATGGCACATAAAAAAGGAGCCGGTTCAACTAGAAACGGCAGAGATTCGGAAAGTAAAAGACTAGGTGTAAAAATTTTTGGAAACCAAGCAGTAGTAGCTGGAAATATTATTGTTCGCCAAAGAGGAACAAAACATCACCCAGACACTAACGTAGGAATGGGAAGAGACCACACGCTTTATGCACTTACAGATGGTTTCGTGAAATTTAGAAAGAAAAGAAATAATAGATCTTATGTTTCAATAGTTTCGGAAAAAGTATAATTATAATTTATTATTTTGGCGTTTTTCACGAGTGCCAATTTCGGCGTTACTTTTGAAATTTTAAAATGCTCATTTACAAGGGTAAACTTCAATTCTAAAATTACAAAAAAGCCTTGAAATTGACACCTGTAAAAAACGCCATTATTTTCAATATAAAAAAGTGTAAAATTAATTTTTGAAATAAATTAAATTTACACTTTTTTTGTTTTACTAAATTAAGCTACCCTTAGCCCACCCCAACCCTCCCAAAGGGAGGGAGCTTTGTCTTTCCCTTTGGGAAAGGTAAAAATAAAAGAAGAGGGGGGTAGGGCAGGCTATTTATCCAACCCTAAATTAGTTAATTAGGCAAGAGCTAATTAGAAATTAAAACTAAACATTAAAAACTAAACATTTTTTAACATGCTTACAATAAGACAAATAACAAATAATCCACAAGAAATAATTGACAGGCTTAAAATTAAAAATTTTGATGCCAAAGAAAGAGTTACTCAAATTATTGAGATTGATAAAGAAAAAAGAAATACTCAAAAAGAATTAGACGACCTTAAAGCAGAACAAAATAAAATAGCAAGAGAAATAGGTTTACTTTTTAAAGATAAAAAAATAGAAGAAGCAAACGAAGCAAAGGCAAAAGCAATAGAATTAAAAGCCGCTTCTAAAAATATAGAATCTAATTTTATTAAATTAGATGAAGCTATGTTCAAACTTGTGGTAGAGTTACCAAATCTCCCTCACCCAACTGTTCCGCTTGGCAAATCTGATGCCGACAACGAAAAAGTGAGAGAAGGTGGCGAAATACCTACTTTTGATTTTACTGCATTGCCACACTGGGAACTTGCTGAAAAATATGACCTTATAGATTTTAAACTTGGCAATAAAATTACTGGAGCAGGATTTCCTGTTTACAAAGGCAAGGGAGCAAAACTTCAAAGAGCTTTGATTAATTTTTTCCTTTCGGAAGGAGATAAGGCTGGCTACCAGGAAATTATGCCACCGCTAATGGTGAATGAAGCATCTGCTTATGCAACAGGACAGCTTCCTGATAAAGATGGACAAATGTATCATGCAACGGTAGATAATTTTTATTTAATCCCAACTGCCGAAGTGCCAATTACAAATATATACCGTGATGTTATTCTTGATGAAAAAGATTTTCCTGTAAAAATGACTGGCTACACACCCTGTTTTAGAAGGGAGGCTGGTTCTTATGGTAAAGATGTAAAAGGATTAAATAGACTTCATCAATTTGATAAAGTGGAGATTGTGCAATTACAAAATCCTGCAAAATCTTACGAAACCCTTGACCAAATGGTTAATTATGTAGAAAATATTATCAAAAAACTTGGCTTGCCTTACAGAATTGTAAAACTTTGTGGTGGAGACCTCAGTTTTACATCGGCTTTAACTTTTGATTTTGAGGTATATTCTGCGGCACAGGAACAATGGTTAGAAGTTAGCTCGGTGTCTAATTTTGAGGCTTTTCAGGCTAATAGGTTGAAATTAAGATTTAAGAGTAAAGACTCTAAAAAGAAACAACTTGCACACACACTTAATGGTAGTGCATTGGCTCTTCCACGAATTCTTGCAGCATTATTGGAAAATTATCAGACCGAAGATGGAATAAAAATACCAGACGTATTAGTCCCATTTATTGGATTTGAAACAATTTAAAGTAGTTTTCAGTTTTAATGTTGAATTCTTAATGCTTAGTGAAAGAACAAAGATACTATTTTTTTGATAAAAATACAAATCCAAAGTTTTGAGGCTTTGGATTTGTTGTGTTTTTATTCTATAAAAGTATTTGTGTAATTTTACCATAAAGTGCTTCCTGTACCTGTTCCAATATAAAAATAAAATTTATCAGGATATTCTTTACTCATTACTCTAAACCATTTAGATTTCCCATGAGAGATTCTATCATGGGCAAATTTGTTTTGAGATAAATGTCTAGATGTCTCAGAATTTATTCCAATTTTAACAAAACCGCATTGATAATAAGATAGTCCTCCTCTATATTTATCAGGATAATTTTCCATACCAGTATTAATATAGGTATAATGTCCATCCATAATTGCCCATGCTCTGTTAGAACCTGTAAAGCCAGGGTCTCCTGTTGCCATATTTACACCAACGCTACCAATTGGAGAACTAAAACGAAATGCAGCAGAACGCCAACGGTCTCCTTCATCTGCTGCTGCTAAACCAAATAGACCGTTAAACATAAAGTCGTTTTCATATTGAATGCTTAAATAAGGAACTCCAAGCATCAGCCTTGAAGTTGTTTGATTCCAGTCATGACCATGTTGCATCTTAAAATGTGTATTAGACAACGACACTATTCCTAATAGAGAGTATTCGGTTCCATACCTAAATTCCCACCCTTTATAATTTGTTCCATCTACAGCACCATAGAACTTACTATAATAAGTTGCTCCAGCATGATAACCAACACTAATTGGTACAACTCTTGGGATACCTACCCAGACATCTGCACCTATACCTCTTTTTTCTGTACCTAAATGAATATCAAATTTAAATGCAATAGGTGATACATACTTTTGAAGTTCATATCCATTATCTGTAAAATATAGAGAACCTGCGATAACAGTAGCCGCAGTAGTTACTACAAATGCTGCAACAATAAAATCACCACTTGGGTCGGTGTATTTTAGAGGATTGTTTAGTGCATACGAATACCTGTTGAGATTTTGAGTATTGTCTGGCATTTGCACATTGTTATCTGGACTTAAGAATCTTGCTAAAATTGGGTCATATAAACGCCCATTCATATTAATAATTTTGAACTGTTGCAAATGTTCGTGCCCTGTGTAGCCTCTGTCAAGAAAAAACTCATCTGTGCCTGTGTTGTCTGTTATTATTTTACGCACTCCCCAGGCATTGTAATTTACCGATTGCACAAGGTCGCCAGCCTCGTCTGTTATTTGTGTTATTGAACCAAGATGGTCTTTGTGAAGGTAAAACATGCTTCCTTCTTCATTTTCGTCTATCTGATAAACAGATACTATACCCTCTGGTGTTGGTATGTAATGTAATTTTTTTTGTCCTTCTGTTGTTATTTCTTTTTCGTAGCTTCCAAGAAAATATTTTGTTTTTATTAATTCTCCGTCTTGGAATAGTATTGTCTTTCTGCGTTCTAAAGATGAATTATAGACAAATTGCAATTCATACTCACCTTCTATAATATTACTTATTTTCTGATTATAACGTATTTTGTTGAAATTTGTATAAGTCTCTAAATTTCATA
>JAOZQN010000411.1 GCA_029932195.1 Bacteroidales bacterium
GCTACGCACACACAAGGCACACACCACACAAGCCACCGCAACCAAGCAGTTACCGATATGGTTCACTGCAAAATCATGATATTACAGAAAAAATCTTAATTTTGCATTATAAAAATACAAACAAGATAATATAGAAGTTTAGATAAGGAGTCGTGGGGGCAATAAATTGGTGAAAAATAGATTCTATAACTTAATGATTACATATTAGAACTTTTTTATAGCAAAGAAATTTTTGTCATATTTTTTTAAGACGAACTTCATTATTTTACCTATATAAACAAAATTTTATATCTAAATTTAAGAACATGAATATAATAAAAATCTTGCTTATTTCTTTTATGCTTATTTCTGGAAGTGTTTTTACAGGCTGTTCTCAGAACGTATTGAAATTAATAGAGAAAGAAAAATACGACAAAGCAAAAACAAAAATAATATCCCGAGAAGAAAAATTAAAAAAAAGAGAACAAAAAATATCTGGGATGAATGAAAGAAGAGAAGACAGATTAAACTTAAATTTTGTTAAAGTGTATATTCAATATTCAAAATTATATAATAATAAAACTTATTACGGTTATAGTCCTAATAGTGCCTATTATTATATAAAAAAAGCAAAAAAGAGATACAATCTTTTAAGCTATAAGAAAAGGGAAAAAATAAAAAATAAAAAATATTATTCTATCTTATTTATTAATAGAGACATAAGAAAAATTAGCCAAAATGCTTTTGATATTGCAACTGAAAAACACACAGTGCATAGTTATCAACATTTTATAGACTATTATAAGCCTGAAGACTGTGGGCATCTTATAGACTCTGCTATAATAGAAAGAAATTTAATTGCATTTAATTATGCAAAACAAATTAATACAGAGGCTTCGTATCAAGATTTTATAAATACTTATCCTAATGCAACTCAAGTTGAATGGGCAATTAAAAGAAGTGACAAGGTAGGACTTGATAATGCAATAAAAAGAGGAACTACTACAGCCATACAAGACTGGAGGCGAAAATACAAGCGACAATATTTTAGAACAAAAGCAGATTCTCTGTATGATCGTTATCAAATACATGAAGAAACTGATGGGACTCTTAATGGTTACATTTATTTTGCAGAAAATTATAAAAACAATCAATTTTTAAACGAAATACATACTCACATTAAGCTATCTCTTGAATATAAGACTTTCAATATGAAGGACTATATATCAGTTCTAAATTTATATTTAGATGACGCTAATAATAAATATTTAGACAATTCATATTTAGATACAATTCTTGAAGTAATCATAAAAAGAAATTTAACAGTTAATAATATTGATTTTAAAGAATTAAACTTATATTTTGATAGCACTTTTATTAATTCTCCTTACGAACAAGTAATAATAGTAAACAATATACCCAATGATATAACTTATTCTTATTTTTTAGAAACATATGAAAATGCTAATATTTGGAAAAATAATGAATATCTAATACCAAGCGAAATTGAATTTAATATTTCACAAGAGATAAAACTTATTTTTAGATTTTTAAAAACAAAAAATGAATTAGAATTTACAAAATCAAAAACAGAATTTAAGAAAAATAGAGTAAAATTAGTTCGTTCAAAACCAAATGAGAAACTTACTTATCCAACATTCTATTTATATAATAAAAAAGCGTTAGGTATTGAATCTATACAATACAACAATAGTAATGTGATTACAAACAGAGCTTTATCAGAGTTTTTGATTAGAAATAAAAATTCCAGTTGGAAAAGAAAAGAAATAAAATAATGAAAAAATTCATTTTATTAATATCGTTTATAATTTTCGTATCGAATCTTTTTGGTCAAATAAGGAAATATCAAGATATATTAAGTATTGAAATATTAGAAATATATGAAGATTCAGAAAAATATAATGTAGAAGGTAAAATATATCTTACATTAGAAAAAAAAATACCTGGAAATATTGAAATTTTCAAAAATCAATTTCTTTATCCTATTAATGATACTTTCCAAGTCTTAATACTTTGTGATATTTTGGATGATAATATTGGACTTGAGAACAAAGACGGAAATAAATGGACAGCCCCTTTTTCAAATTTAGAATTAGGAAGAGATAATTATTTCATTAAATTTAAAGCTGTTTGTACTGAAAAAGGATTATCTTTACCAGAAAAAGAATATTTAGGTTATTATTTTACTTCAAATATTTCACCAAAACAAAATATTTGTAGTTCTAACCAGACATGTCAAATTGATTACGATAATAATAGAATAAAAAAAAAAGAGAATTTTACTTTTGAAGGAAATGAAGATTGGGAAACAACATTAAAAGCGTTAATAGATGATATAATGCGTTCTTCAATATCAACACAACTTAACACGAACAAATGGGAAAAATTAAAAAAAAGATTTACATACGATTTAGACAATTTTATGGATAATGGTATAATAAATCAAGACTTAAATGAAATTGCAATATATGAAAATGACAACGAAAATCCAACTTTTTATATCAAATTCTCATCAATAACTCCTGATGAACAGTCCGAAAATAAATTTACATATAAAAATATCACATTTTATACATTCTACAAAAAAAAAAAGTAGAGAAGAATTAAAAAAGTTCCATATCTCAATTATGTAATTTAAAAATTAAACGATGAAACAAATAATTATTCTGATAACAACTATTTTTATAATAATTAGCAATTTATCTGCACAAGAGCGGGGATTTATTAAAGTAAAAGTTCCGCAAGCCACAAGTGGGAATTTATATGAGTATAGCTACGCACTTGTTATTGGAGAATGTAATTACACCAATGGTTGGTCGCAACTCAATGGTGTAAGAACTGACGTTGCTGAAGTTAAAGCAGTATTAGAGCAACATGGTTTCTATGTTGTTTTAAAAGAAGATATTAAAAGCGACGAATTAAACCAAACAATAAAAAATTTTATTGTAGACTACGGACAAGAAGTAAATAGTAGAATAATTATTTATTATGCTGGGCATGGGCATACAATAACCAATAAAACAACGAAAAAACAAATGGGATATATTGTGCCAGTAGATGCCCCAACTCCATATTCAGATAAGAATGGTTTTATGAAAAAAGCATTATCAATGGATAGATTTAAAGAATATTCGAATAGTATACAATCTAAACACGCATTATTTGTATTTGATGCTTGTTTTGCTGGAGTTGTATTTAGGCGTGCAGGAGGTTTTCCTGCATCAATTTCAGATAAAACATCCAAACCTGTAAGACAATTTATTACCAGTGGTGGTGCAGACGAAACGGTGCCAGACGAAAGCATTTTTAGACAATTATTTGTAAGAGCACTTAGTTCAAAAGTGGCAGACGGAGATAATGACGGTTTTTTATCTGTTTCTGAACTTGGTTATTATTTACAAAACGAAGTTATTAACTATAACAATGGATTGCAACACCCTAAATATGGTAAAATACTTGACCCAGCATTAGACGAAGGAGATTTTATCTTTGTGCTTAATCCTCAAGAGCCCCTGTCAGATAATTTACCGCAAAATAATAAAACCACTGGAGTAAAATTTACTAATATTAAAACTAATCTCATAATGATATGGACAGGCGGTGGAACATTCGCAATGGGGAATAATGGCAGTGACGCAAAAAGTGATGAAACTTTACATACAGTAACATTAAATAATTTTGCTATAAGTAGAACAGAAATAACAAATTCTCAATATTGTAAATTCTTAAATCAAAAAGGAAATCAATTTGAAGAAGGTGAAACTTGGCTTGATATAAATGCTACTGATTGTCAAATAGAAAAGTCCAACGGAAAATTTTATCCAAAAAATGGAAAAGAAGATTATCCAGTTATAGAAGTTACTTGGTATGGAGCAAATGCGTATTGTAAGTGGGCTGGAGGCAGATTGCCTACAGAAGCTGAATTTGAGTTTGCCTCAAAAGGTGGTGATAATTATAAATATTCAGGTAGTAATAGTATTTCTAATGTAGCATGGTATAATGGTAATTCAAATAGTTCTCAAGAAGTAGGACAAAAACAAGCAAACGCTTTTGGCTTATACGATATGACAGGAAATGTTAAGGAATGGTGTTCTGATTATTATGATCATAATTATTACAAAAACAGTCCAAAAGAAAACCCAAAAGGTGCAACAAATCGTTCTAATCGTGTTTATCGTGGTGGTAGTTGGGATGCAAGAGCCGAGTATTGTCGTTTAACTAAACGTAACTATGACAAAGCCAATCTTAGTACTGATTATTTAGGGTTTCGTCTTGCTTATCCTGTATTTTAAGAATTAGTATGTTAGCAGAACATTTTAATAATTCTGAAAATTATTAATTGAATACAGCTATAAAATAAATTACAATTTATTTGCTTTTTTTTTAATTTTGCAAATATAGAATTGCAACAATTCAACGTGATGAAAAAAGAAAAACCATATCATTTTCTTGCTTTGCATTGGCTTTTTCATTGTACGAAAATTGTGCGATGGGTGCGAACTTTTAACATTTTACTATTAATCTACGGTGTGCGGAAAAAGCCAACGCAAGCAAGAAGTTACCGATATAGCCAACTGCACAAATAGAATAAATATAATCTAAAATAAACATGAAAAAAATAATTGTTTTAATATTTTTGATGGTATTTTTGACAACAACAAATTATGCCCAAGAAATTTTAAATTTGAATTGCATAAATACTGCAACACAAAAAATAGCAAAAAACGAAGTAAAAGAAATACTAAATTTCACAAACGAAAATAAAAAAATTCTCATTTTACCGTTTTATTCTAAAAATGATATTTTTACCGAAGTTAGTATTTCTATAACAACAAATTTAACAACAGCCTTGCAACAAGAAATACAAAAACAGAATAAAGAATTAACTTTTTTCTACCCTGATGAGTATAACAAACAGGGAAATAAAGTTTTACAAAAATATCATTTAACACGGACAGAAAATGTAAATGAATATTGGAAAGGAATAATTGAGCGTTTTAACCCCGATTATTATTTGGAAGATTATTATTTTATAGAAAAACAACAAGATGGAAAATATTTTATAACATTAAAAAATATTTACCTAAAACCCAACGATTTAAACAATGAAACAGGCTTAAAAAAACTATCCTTAAACGACATTAGTTTAGAAATAACAAACCAAGAAGAAATAAATACGTTAAATAAAACTGAAAATAAAAATACTTTTATATTTTTACAAACAGAAGAGAATATTTTTGAACAATCTACACAAACCATAAAAAGAGAATTAAGAACACAAATAAACCAAGCAGGTTTTACGGTTGAGAGTTTACAAGAAAATGCAACTTACAAAATAACAATAGAAGCAACAGCAAGAGAACATAACAATGCTTACGGAACTTTTTTTAGCTATGCCGATGCTTATGTAGAAATTATTAACACAAAAACAAACAAAGCTATTTTACAAAAAGATTATACAGAAAAAGGCGGTAGCACAATATCTTATAACGATGCAGGACAAAAAGCATTTAAAAACATTGCAAATAAAATATCTGACGAAATAATAAATAAAATAACTGAAGTTTCGGAGTTTGTAAATTCTTTATTTAAAGCTCATTATTAATG
>JAOZQN010000036.1 GCA_029932195.1 Bacteroidales bacterium
TCTCAAAAGACTTGATGCCATAAATAAAAAACAAGAATTAGAAAAGAGGTTTCAAAACTGGGCAGACTCAGAAACAAGTAGAGATGATTATAAAAATATTTTATCGGATTATAAAAAAGTTTATGAGCAAATGGAAGAGTATGAGCTTGCATATCATTACTTTATAGAATGTGCTTATTATCTCGAAACTTTTAAAATAGTAAGAAGTATTTCTAGTAATCTCTTGGAATTAGAAGAGAAGTCTAAAAAGAAAGACATTGTTAGAACTCGTAAAACAGTTGCAAAAAGTGCAGACAAATTTTATAAAGACTTTGATTTGCAAGTGGACAAAGATATTTTTAAAGAAATTATAAAAATATATTATGAAAATATGGATGCAAGTTTTCACCCAAATTCATATTCGCATGTGCAATCTGATTTTGGTGGCGATTTTGATAAGTATGTTGATTATTTATACGAAAATTCTATCTTTTTAAATAAAGAAAAATTAGATGATTTTATTGATAATTATTCGCCTAAGAAAAAAACTTTTTTCAAAAAAATAGACCCTAAATATACCAAAGAAACAATTGAAAACGACCCATTGTATATTCTTTACAACGATTATCTTAGCACTTATTTTTATAAAATATTACCGAATTTACAAGAAACTACTCCAGAGTTAGCAAAACTCAACCGAAATTATATGGCTGGACTAATGGAAATGCAAAAAGATAAGATATTTTATCCTGATGCAAATTTCACATTACGAGTTGCTTACGGAAATGTAGATACTTATTCGCCAAAAGATGGAGTAAAATATAAATATTACACAACTTTGGACGGAATTATAGAAAAAGATAATCCTGAAATTTACGATTATAAAGTTCCCACGAAATTAAAGCAACTTTATGCAGATGAAAATTATGGTCAATACGCTGATAAAGATGGCTCTATGCACGTTTGTTTTATTGCAAATAATCATACATCTGGAGGAAATTCTGGTAGCCCCGTAATTAATGCCGACGGACATTTGATTGGCGTAAATTTTGACCGTTGCTGGGAAGGAACAATGAGCGATATTATGTTTGACCCCGAACAATGCCGAAATATTACACTTGACATAAGATACGCACTTTTTATCATTGACAAACTCGGTGGTGCTGGCTATCTTATTGATGAAATGGAACTTGTGGAATAAAACAAGTTGCAGGTTACAAGTTACAGGTTTCGCAAAGCAATTTTGTGTTGTAAATTAAAACAAGTTACAGATTTAATAACGCTTTGCGAAACCTGTAACCTGAAACCTGCAACCTGTATTTATCATCTTACAAATCGGCAACCGCCTCCACAGCTTAAAAATAAATTGCATGTTTTGCAATTTATTTTTAGGTTGTTTTTTCTAAAATTAACAGATACTTCTGAATTTGCTAAATTTTCAAAGTTTTGCTCAAAAATGTTTCCAATTATTTGTGTATTTTGCTCACAACTACGCAGGTTTCCTACCGAATCGATAAGCCATTTTTTTACTCCGCACATACATGTTCCAAAATTTAGGTTTGGATAATTTTTGCGAGAAATAATACAATCTTCAATTGGCACTGAAATATTAATATTTTGTCCATATTTTTTTGCTTTTTGGTTGGCAATATCTAAAACCGTTTTAAGTTCTTTGGCTGTTGGCAAAAGTTTGGCTTCATTTTTTTTACCCGTTCCTCCAGGAATAAATCTATTTAGCGAAATATAATCGGCGGAAAAAGCAAAACTAAAATCAATTATTTGTGGTATTTCTTCAATATTTAGTTTTGAAATAATTGTAGAAATAGTTAAAAAGGCATTGTGTTTTTTTATGGATAAAATAGTTTTTTTTACTTTATCTAATTGATTATCATTAGTTAGTTTTGTGTAGATTTCTGGATTAAGAGCATCTAGCGATATTTCAAAATAAGAAACTCCTGCTTCTATCAGATTTTTAATTTTTATTTCATCTAATAAAGTTCCATGAGTCGTTAAGCCAACTTTTATGTTTTTTTGCTTGAAAAATCTAATAACTTCCAACAAATTTTCGTATAACAGAGGTTCGCCTCCAGTTATTGTAATACCTTCAATTTCAGTTTCTTCTAGTATTTTAGAAAATAATTCTTTTATTTCCTCAACTTTAAGAGTTTTTTGCTGATAATCTGGCTTTTCCTTCCAAACATTATAGCAGTATATGCAATCAAAATCGCATTCTGGTGTAATTTCAAAAATAAAATATGGTTTAATCATTATTGGTTTATTATTTACGATTTATTATTTACGACTTACGATTAGTTTACACCTTATTATCAATTAATTACAATTAAAAAAGTTTTGTCATGCTATTTTAAAAAAAAAGTGGAACGAACTTTTAACTTGATAACTTGATAACTTGACAACTCCTAACTCATTACCAGTTTTAAAACTTTTTCAAATTGCTCTTTTATGCCTATATTACTGTTATCAATTAAGATAGCATCTTCTGCCTGTCGCAAAGGAGCAATTTTTCGTCCAGAATCAATTTTGTCTCTTGTTTGAACATTATTTAAAATATCTTCAAAATTAACGGTTTCACCTTTTGCTGTCAATTCGTCAAAACGTCTTTTTGCTCGCACTTTGGCACTTGCTGTTAGAAAAATTTTTAGCTCTGCTTCGGGAAAAACAACTGTTCCAATATCTCTACCGTCCATTACAATTGCCTTATTATCACCCATTTGCTGTTGCAATGCAACCAGTTTTTTTCTCACAAAACCAATCGTGCTTATTGGGCTTACTAAATCGGAAACTTCCATTCCTCTAATTTTATTTTCAACATTTTTATTGTTCAAAAAAGTATCAGATTTGCCTAATTTTTCGTTGTAACGAAAATCTATATTAATTTTATCAAGCAATTTTAACAATAATTTTTCGTCAATATCATTATTTTTAATAATATTGTTTTCAATTGCAAACAAAGTTACTGCCCGATACATTGCTCCTGTATCTATATATCTGTATTCTAATTTTTTAGCGAGGTCTTTTGCCAGAGTGCTTTTGCCACAAGACGCATGACCATCAATTGCTATAATTATTTTTTTCATTATGAAAGAGTTTTTTAGTTATCAAGTTATCAAGTTATCAAGTTATCAAGTTATCAAGTTTTTGAGTTGGCGAGTTATTGAGTTATCAAGTTTAAAGTTTAAAGTTAAAAGTAATAAAGTAATGAAGTTAAGAGATAAAAATTATCTACTTTACAAACTTTTAACTTTACAAACTTTTAACTTTAAACTTGATAACTCAACAACTTTAACCTTTAAGAACTTTTTGCTTTATAAACTTTTAACGTTATTAATTATTTTATTTAGCTCAACTGTTTTTTCTCAAAACTACATTTTGGAAATTATGCCAAGTAGCATGTTGGAAAAAGAAGTGCTAAATTATAAAAAAAAACACAAAGATTCAACATCTATTTATCTTGAAATTGAAAAATTTATTGCCCAAAAGCATCAAAGTGGTTATTTATCAGCTAGTTTTGATAGTATTATTTTTGATAGTATTTATGTAAATGCTTATTTTTTTAGGGGTGAAAAATATCTTTTAAAAGAAATTAATTTTATTGATATTGATAAAAATACTTTAAATAAAATAGGTATAAAACAGAAAAAATTAGAAAATAAACCTTTTAGTTTTGAAAAAATAAACACTTTAAATGAGCAAATATTAGAATATTACGAAAATAATGGCTACCCTTTTGTTTCTACAAAAATTGATACTGCTATTTTTAACGAAAAAAATATTAGTCTATCTATTATTGTCAATAAAAATAAATTTTATAAAATAGACAGTATTTATGTGCTTGGAGAAACAGATATTTCAGCAAATTTTATTCAAAAATATATTGGAATACAGCAATCTGATTCTTATAATGAGCTTAAAATTAGCAAAATAGATAATAAGATTAATAATTTAGAATTTCTAACAAGTCTCCGCTCTACCGAAGTTGAATTTCATGAAACCGATGCTGATATTTATATTTATCTGAAAAAGAAAAAAGCAAATCGATTTAATGGAATTATTGGTTTTTTGCCCAATCGCACAAACGAGAAGTTGTTAATTACTGGCGAAATAGACTTAAAATTAGTCAATTCCTTAAAAAAAGGTGAACAATTTGCAATAAAATGGGAAAAATTAAAGCCAGAAAGTCAGCGACTTAATTTGAGTTTGGAATATCCATATTTTTTTAAGACCAATTTTGGAATTAGCGAAAAATTTTCGCTATCAAAAGAAGATACTTCTTTTATTGATATAAAAAATCATGTTGGTTTGCGGTATTTTTTCTCTGGCGAAAATTTTATAGAATCTTATATTAGCTCACAAAAATCAATTGTTTTGTTGCAAAAAAGGACTCAAAATTCAAATTTTGCAAATATTAGCACAAACCTCTACGGCTTGGCTTTTGGTAGTTATAGACTTGATTATAAATACAATCCATCAAAAGGATATTTTTTTTATGGAAAAACTGGTTTGGGTAATAAAAATTTAGAAGACAGCATAAAAAGTCTTCAGGTAGAAGCCAGTATTGAGTTGGAATTTTATTTGCCAATCATAAATAATTTTGTGTTAAAATATAAAAATTATTCAGCAATAAAAGACAATAAATCTGGATTATATGAAAATGAATTTTACAAAATAGGAGGATTTAAAACTTTAAGAGGTTTTGATGAGGAAATAATAAAAACGCCAATTTTTTCCATTAATACTCTGGAATTAAGGTTTTTATTTGATGAGAATTCTAATTTTTATCTTTTTTATGATATTGCTTATATCCACCCCCTCACGTCAAGTGAAAGCAAGAACAACTTACCAATGGGCTTTGGAGCAGGAATAAATTTTAGCACAAAAGCGGGAATTTTTGCCCTCAGTTATGCTCTTGGAAAACAGCCCAATAATCCAATTTTAATAAATTCGGCAAAAATACATTTTGGTTTTATCAGCATTTTTTAAGAACTTATAATTTAGGCGAAAGCTAATTAGTGTGTGTCCATAAAGTCCGAAAGGACGACTCTATTGATAACCCACGATGATAATCGTGGGCTGCAAATAAGTTAGTTCCAAAAATATTATAGGTCTTATTTGTAAAATAGCCGATTTTATAGACAGACACTAATTAAAAACATAAGACTAAAAATTAAACACTCATTTATTAGGTGTAAACTAATCGTAAATCGTAAATTAAAAAACGATACTAACTTTATAAACTGGATTTGTATATGGTGTTTTTTCGTTATCGTTAAAATTCCAGAGGATCATATAATTAACAGCAGATTTTTTACCAAAAGTCATTCTGTAACCACCACCTGCAAGCATACCTAAGTCCCAAGCTCTATCTGTCCAGCCTGGATAAGTGGACATATCTTCAAAATTGAGTGCCAAAAATTCTCCATGAATAATTAATCGTTTGATGGGATAAGCCTGTGCGAATAAACTACCTCCATACATAGATGTTTGGTATCTGTAAATTTTATCATTCGTATAGGCATAAGAAACCCCAACGCCAATTCCTACGTAATCGTTTATGTAATAACCAATTTGCGGAGAAATATTTATGTAAGTAATTGTTCCAAATTGCAAACCAAAATCGCCTCCATAAAAAAGTTTATCCATAAAAGGTTTTTTTTGTTTAACTACTTCATCTTCTTGTTCGTTATCATATTCATCAAATTGAGAAAATGATAAGAATGGCAAGCTGATAATTGCTAATATTATGAGGAATTTACGCATAGGTTTTGTTATTATTCTGTGGTTTAATTGATTGGTGCCGTTATTTAAAAATATTTTATGGGTGAAAATAGGCAAAAAAGAAACTTTTTAAATTCATAATTATTAGAGCAATTTAGTCTATAATCGCATTGCGAAGCCAAAAGCCCCAGTATATTACACACTCTAATCAATCTAATCAAAAAATCATGAAAAATCAAGGTTAAACATTTCGTTATATTTTTCTAATAATTCTTTGCTGTCAGTTGTTTTTTCTGCAAAATCAAAGGCATTTTTTGACCACGTATTGTATTCGTCTTGTTTCATCTGGACACAATATTTTATGGTATCAATAAATTTTTGATTGTTGTTGAGAGAAATATCCCAACCAATTTTTTTATTTTCTAAATCTCGCCAAGGAGTTTGGTCTGATATAATAACAGGACAACCTGCTGAAAAAGCCTCAAATATAGAATGACCAAAATTTTCGTGTAAAGTTGGTAAAATATAAAAATGATATTCTGATAAAATTTTATTAACTTCACTGTGTTTTATTGAACCCTCAAAATTAATAGTAATATTATTTTTTATTTTTAATATTTCCCTCCTACATTCTTGCAGATACTCAATGTCCTCATTTGTTCCAAAAATAGAAAATATTATTTCTGTTTTTATTTCTATTTTTTGAAATAATTTAATTGCAAAAAGTAAATTTTTCTTTTTTGCTAATCTTGATAAAAAAATAAATTTTGTAATTTTTTTTTCTTTCTGTTTATAAAATTCAGGTTTAGATGAAATATTTGAAATTAAGTGAATTTTATTTTTAAGTCCATAATTAGTAATAATATCTTGTTTTTCTATTTCATCAGTTGCATGCCATATTATGTTTTTATATAGCCCTATAAGTTTTGATGAAAATAAAAACACTTGTTTTTTTCGTCTTTTTAAACCTAAAGCACCCTTTCCTAGCATTCCACGAGGGGCTAATATTATTTCTGTATTTTTTTTATGTTTTTTTATGATTTTTAATGGTAGTATCGTAAATTTTAAAGAAAATAAATTATTAAAATATACAGTATTAAAATCTATTTTTTTTATAATCTCAATTAAATTTGATTTTTTTTGATTCTCTGGACTCAAATAAATAATAGTATAGTCATCTTTTTTTATTAATTTATTTAGAATTATATTTTTATAAGAAGTAGTATCTCCAAAATCTCTATCAGAAGTTATAATAATAAAATTAAAATTATCTGATAAATTTTTCACAATATTTGCAACACTCCTAATTGGTCCACCTGCTTTGTATCCAGGTAAATACCAATCTATAAAAATTAGAATCGTTTTTTTCATTTTTCAAAATTAAATAAAATTTGTTACTTTGCAAAAAAAAATGAGTTGTCGTGTTGTTGAGTTATCGTGTTGTTGAGTTACGCAAAGCGTATTCATTATACAAGACTAAAAAACTCAACAACTCAACAACACAATAACTCAAAAACTAAAGAACACGACAATACGATAACTCAAAAACTAAAAAACACAACAACACGATAACTCAAAAACTAAAAAACTAAAAAACACAACAACACGACAACTCAATAACTCAATAACACGATAACTAAAAAACTCAATAACTAAAAAAACAATGAAAAAATCAATTATTCTATTAATCGTATTAATTCCTTTGCAAATTTTTGCACAAAAAAGTGTTCTACAATCAGGTCCTATGGTAGGGTATTCCGAAATGAACGAGGTTATGCTTTGGGTGCAAACCAACGAAGTAGCAAAAGTAAAAATAGCTTATTATACAGAATCAAACCCAAAAAATATAAGCTGGACAAATGAAGTAGAAACTGTGAGAAAAAATGGCTATACAGCTCATTTATTGGCAGATAACGTGAAACATAGTCAAACTTACAAATATGATTTATATATCAATAATAAAAAAATAAGTTTTGATTATAAGACTGAATTTCAGACAATTCCAATGTGGCAATATAAAACCGACCCAGCTACTTTTAGTTTTGCAACTGGTAGTGGAACTTATTTGAACGAAAAAGAATTTGACCGTCCAGGAAAATCTTATGGTGGCGATTATCAAATCTTTAATAGTATTTTAGAAAAAGATCCAGATTTTATGATTTGGCTTGGCGACAACGTTTATCTTCGTCAGAATGAGTGGGATACACGCACAGGAATTATTCATCGCTACACACACGACCGCTCGTTGCCCGAAATGCAGGCACTTTTGGCATCAGTTAGTCATTATGCAATTCTCGACGACCACGATTTTGGTCCAAATGATAGTGATGGCAGTTTTTGGAACAAAAAAATGACTGTAGAAATATTCAAAGATTTTTGGGCAAATCCGTCCTACGGTGTAGCGGATATTGATGAAGGTGCAATTACTTTTTTTAATTGGCAAGATGTAGATTTTTTTATGCTTGATAATCGTTATTTTAGAGACCCAAACTACTTAATAGCAGACGATAAAACAATGCTTGGCGAGGAACAACTTGATTGGCTAAAAAAGTCTTTGGTAAAAAGTAAAGCAAGTTTTAAATTTGTTGTAATGGGTGGACAATTTTTAACTTTGGATAAAAATTATGAGACTTATTCTAACTATGGCTTTGAAAAAGAACGACTTGAACTTATAAATTTTATTTATACACAAGGAATTAAAAACGTTGTTTTTTTAGATGGAGACCGTCATCATACAGAGTTAAGTATTTTGGAAAATAGGCACGATGCACCCACAATTTACGATATTACAGTTTCGCCACTAACTTCGGGCGGTAGCGATGCAGGAGTTGGTAAAAATCAAGAACTTAGAGTTGAAGGAACTCATGTTATAGAACGGAATTTTGGAATTATAGAATTTTCGGGAAAATATAGAAATCGTAAAATGACAATAAAAATTTATGATAGCAACGGTAAAGAAATTTGGATAAAAGAAATTGAACAAGAGTAAATTTTCAACACTTTCCAACGTGCTACTTTTATTGCCAAAGGCAATAAAAATAGGACTTGGAAACGTGTTGCCTTGATAGTCAAGGCTAGCCTTACACGGGAGCCAAAAAAGTAAACCGACAAATGAAAAATACCTAAAAAATAAATATTTTTATGGAAAGAATAAATAGAATTCAAAGATTTTACAAAAAAAATTACGAATTAAGTAAAAAACATTGTTCTAAAACAGACTTAGAACATGTGTCTGTTGGTTGGTCATCGGAAAAATCTGCTAACAGCAATTATAAAACTATAACTTCTTATAGCCATCAAGACTGGACAAAAATTAATAATATACTTGACGTTGGCTCTGGTTTAGGAAGTTTTCTTGCTTTTTTACGAAAAGAAAAAAACTTTTCTGGGAATTATACAGGGGTAGAAATTTTGAAAGATTTTGTTTTATCTTCTCAAAAAAGATTTTCCTATGATAAAAAATCTAATTTTATACACGATGATTTTTTGAAATACGATTTTGGAAATGCTATTTTTGATTGGAGTTTTTCTATTGGTAGTCTATCAATTATCCAGTCAAAACAACAGTCAGAAGATATTTTAACTATAAAAAAAATGAGTGAAATTTCTAAATATGGTTTTAGCATCTTTTTAAATGACAAAACAAAATTTAAACTTAACAGTATAGCGAGATTAATGTCTCCTGGCAATTTAATTGCGGCACACAATATTGAACGTTTTGTGAAAATTTTGAAATCAGAATTAAAAAACATTAAAAATATTGAAGTAGTGCCGTTGCGTATGAACGGAATAGAAACACCCAAAACATTTATTCATGTAAACAAACAGTGAGTCCACTCCGACAAGTGTCTTTTTGCCAAACTCGGCGTTGGATAAAAATTTAAAATACTCATTTACAGTTAGTGCAATGAGACATGCTCATTGTGTTTTTAAAATTTGTATCCGCCTTGACTTTGATAAAAATACACTTGTCGGAGTGGACTCAACAGTAGATAATTAATTAGAAATTAGTGAAAAAATAAACAAAATACACTTTCTAACCTAGCTTTTTGCCACTTGGAAACGTGTAAACTAATATATTTTATGAAAAAAATAATTCTAATATTTGCTCTATTTTTCATTTCTAAAATATTGTTTTCGCAAGATATTGCAGAAGCTACGATAGATTATATTACTGTAAATCACATGAATAAAAAGGTAGAAATAAAATGGTCGGTAGAGAGTTCGGATAATATAGACGGTTATATTATTAAACGAAAAATCTGGAACGGGGCAGGAGTTGTTGATGGAACTTTTAATAATATTGAAATAATTAACAGTAATTCACAATTTTTATATACAGATTTTTCTACGGAATATTATACTGAAACAAAGCCATATACAAGAAGTGAGGAATATATTGTTGCTGCATTTAGATACGAAAACAATACGGTTATTTACAGCAATATGAGCGATTCGCATAAAACAGTATTTGTAGAAATAGAATTTGACCAATGCGAAAAACAAAATAAAATTAGTTGGAACAATTATAAAGGTTGGACGGTAAAAAGCTATGAACTTTTTGTGAAAAACAACCAAAATAATTCTTATCAATTACTTACAACAACAACAGATAGTAGTTTTGTTCACACTAATATTTTGCCAAACGAGACTTATAATTACTATATTAGAGCAATTAGTTATCAAGATAATATATTTTCTGATTCTAATGAGGCAGAAGTTTTTACAAGCTCCGCAGTTGCTCCAGAACTGCTTTACGCAGATTATGCTACCGTAAATTCGCAAAATAAAATAGAACTCAAATTTACCACAGAAAACGACAATGACATAAAAAAATACAAATTATTAAGATCAAATTCGCTAGCAAATAATTTTGATACTTTACATATTTTTGAAAATAATTCTAACGAATTTTCTTACGAGGATAGTGTTGATATTCACATAAATTATTTTTATAAATTAGTAGCTTTTGATTTTTGTGAAAACGAAATTTTGGAATCAAATTTGGCACAAAACATTGTTTTGAATGCTAATTTATCAAACACAAATAATTTGAAACAAAACGAACTTAATTGGAATTTGTATAATTTTTGGCAAAACGGCACAGAACAATATAATATTTACAGAAGTTCAGATAGTTCTGATTTTGAATTAATTGTAAGTTTTTCAAACGAAACTTTTTTTGCAGACGAGTTATCTGATTTTATATATTCGCAAAACGAGAACTACCAAAGCAAAGGACAGTTTTGTTATTATATTGAAGCAATTTCAAATAATTTTAATAATAAAAAACAAACAAGTATATCCAATATTGAATGCGTAATTCAAGAGCCGATAATTTATATTCCAAATGCTTTTAATCCCAAAAGTTCGGTTTCGGAAAATAGGATTTTTAAGCCAAAAATTAGTTTTTTGGACGATTATTTATTGATAATTTATAATCGTTGGGGAGCAAAAATATATCAGACAAATTCTATCCACGAAGGTTGGGACGGAACAATAAACGGCGGAAATCTTGCCCAAATAGGAACTTATACTTACTACATAAAATATCGAAACCAAAATGATAAAAAAGTAGAAAAATCGGGTTTTGTAAATTTAATTTATTAAAAATGATTTTTTTTTGTTATTTTCTGAAAAAAAATTATACTTTTGTAGATTAGTAACAAATTTAAGAAATCCCAAAAAAACACTATATAATATTATGGCTAAAAAGATTCCCGGATACAAATATGGTAATCCATACAAATTTAAAGGACTAAAAATATTTTCGTCTTCTGAGTGGTTGGCAGATTCCAAACGTAAATACAGACGCGTTTTTGATAAAAGTGAAATAAATTATCTTCGCTGGGAGTTCTCGTTGTACAACAAACTTTTTGACGAAGAGGATTGGAGTGCAAAAGTAAGTATAAAAACTTATAAGAAAGGCTCTACAAAAAAACTTGTCTGCGACCTTAAAGAAAATGTAAATGTAAATAAAACAGACAATATCATTTTTGTAAATAAAAGTTGGGGTGTAGATAAATATGGTAGCTTTTGGAAAAAAGGCGAATATATTACCGAAGCATACTTAGATAATGAACTAATAAGCACCGAAACATTTCATATTCTGGAAATTGGTAAACCTACACAAACTTACAATCCATTTTTTGATGTAGTTTCTTTGCGTCTTTATGAAGGTAAAAAATTTAATTCGGAGAATAAAACACGAGATTATATGGTTGCTTTTAATCAAAAAGAAGCAAGATATATTTGGACTGAATTGAAGATAAAAAACAAATTAAACATAAAATGGCAACTTGAGTATTTTATAAATATTTATAATGAAGCCGGGCAACCAAAAGCAAGCATCATAAATATGAAAACGGTAGCCCAAAATACAAAAGGAAAAACGCTAACATATTCTCGTGGTTGGGGAAACGAAGAGGGTGGCTCGTGGAAAGACGATAAATACGTGATAGACATCGTATTTATGGATACACTTGTAGCTTCTGTTTCGTTTGAAACTGGAGAACAAAATATCGCAGGCACATCAAAATTAAATACAGATGGCAAAAAAACAGCAATACAGGTTGAAGTAAACGAAAAAGAAAAACCAAGTTTAACTTTAAAAGATGTTGTTGCTAATTTAGATAAATTAATAGGTCTTGAAAAAATAAAAACAAAAATAAAAGAACATATTAGTTATCTGGATT
The DNA here is from genome assembly GCA_029932195.1 of Bacteroidales bacterium. GTDB lineage: Bacteria > Bacteroidota > Bacteroidia > Bacteroidales > JAOZQN01 > JAOZQN01. Next base: position 12,411 of record JAOZQN010000036.1, read on the forward strand.
TTATAAAATTACGAGAAGCAAAAGGTTTTGAAGACGATGAGCAAATTACTCTGCACAGCGTATTTACCGGAAATCCGGGAACTGGAAAAACTACAGTGGTAAAATTGCTTGGACAAATTTACCAGAAAATGGGATTGCTTTCAAAAGGTCATGTTCACGAAGTTGGACGTGCAGACCTTGTGGGAGAATATATTGGGCAAACCGCCCCACGAACCAAAGAGGCAATAAAAGAGGCAAAAGGTGGAATTTTATTTATTGATGAAGCATATTCTTTAAGACGTTCGGAGGATGACCCAAAAGATTTTGGAAAAGAAGTTATTGAGGTGATTCTCAAAGAGATGTCTGATGGTGATGGTGATATTGCAATAATGATGGCGGGCTATCCAAAGGAAATGGATATATTTATAAATTCTAACCCTGGAATGAAATCAAGAGTTAAATATTTCTTTAATTTTGATGATTACACACCAGAAGAACTGATGTATATTGCAAAATACGCAAGTGTAAAACGCTCTGTAAAATTAGAAAAAGAAGCAGAAATAATTGTCAAAAAATTAATTGTAGAAGCATACCGAAATAGAAATAGAACTTTTGGTAATGCTAGATATTCATACTCACTTATTGATGAGGGGAAAATGAATATGGGTTTGAGAATTATGAGTGGAGATGAAAAAAATCTTAATAATTTATCAAAAGACGAGCTTTCTACAATTACAGTGGCTGACATCAAAAAAATAATTGATACAAAACAAAAAATAAAAATAGATATTGCAATAGACGAAGAGCTTTTAAAATCGAGTCTTAAAGAATTAAATTCACTTGTAGGACTTCGCAAAATAAAATCGGACATCAGCGAGCTTGTAAAACTTGTTCGTTATTACAGAGAGACAGGCAAAGATGTATTGAATCAATTCTCGCTACACACCGTGTTTACTGGTAATCCAGGAACAGGAAAAACTACGATGGCAAGAATTATGGGTAAAATTTACAAAGCACTTGGCTTGCTGGAAAGAGGACACGTTATAGAAACAGGAAAAGATGGACTTATTGCAGGATACATTGGACAAACTGCTCTTAAAACAAAAGAGAAAATTGAGGAGTCAATGGGAGGTGTTTTATTTATTGATGAAGCTTACGCACTAACAAGCGGAGGCAAAGGAAACTACGGTGGCGAAGCAGTAGAAATCCTACTAAAAAGTATGGAAGATAAAAGAGGTTTATTTGCCGTTATTGTTGCTGGTTATCCCGAAAATATGGATCAATTCCTAAGAACAAATCCTGGACTTATGTCTCGTTTTGATAGAACTTTACATTTTAACGATTACAAAGTTGAAACATTATTGAAAATTGCTGAGTTTATGTTTAAAGAACAAAATTTGGTTTTAGACAAAAAATCAAAAGAACATTTGCAAAATTATTTGAAAATAATTTACAAATCAAGAGATAAGTATTTTGGAAACGCCCGTGAAGTCAGAAAAATTATGGAGCAAACAATTAAAAAGCAAAATTTACGTATGGCTTCCTTAAACAAAGAAGAACGCACAGACAAAATGATGAAAACTATTACCGTTAACGACGTAAAACATTTTGTTTACAAAAAACAAATTGGTGGAGCAATAGGATTTGGAAAGTAAGTTTTTAGGAGGGAGACTGGAGGTTTTTAGTATCTTGATTCTGAAATCGTTGTTTTCTTTTGCACAATATTATTCAAAACTTTTCCAGTTTGTCTGGGTTAGGACGTTAGAAAAAAAATAAAATTACTATATAAAAAAGCCCAAAAATATTTTTTGGGCTTTTCTTTTTTCTAAAATGTTATTATCAAGTAAAAACTTAACACTAAAAACTTAACACTCAACACTAAAAACTTATTTATATTCAGTGTAAGTAACAACAAGTTTCATTTTATTGGAGTGGCTTGCAGTAGTTATAACAGTGCTACTATAGTCATAGGAGGCTGCTTTATCTACTAGATAAAATTCAAAATCTTGGGTTTCGTTGTCTATCATACCTTGCACCATTCTTGTAATATTAAAGCGATATTCTCCAGCTTCCTCGTTATAACTTGCACCGTCATAACTTCCTGAACTTGAATTATAAAAATCTTCAAAAAACACAATCTCATCATTGTTTGTGTAACCAACAAGTGCGAGTGAACTAGTTTCGTTGGTTTGATTTTCATCTGTTTTTATTACTAATTCAGCTTTATTTACAACAACATTATCAGCTTCGTTTAATTTAGATAGAGTTGGAAAAGCCAATCTAACTTTTGTGCCACCCATCGCCTGGATATATGCAAGACTATCTTTTATCGTAAAAGGGCTTGTAATTTGATCGTAGAATGTTGCATTTGTGTGGTCGTGTTCAAATACAGAAAACCTTGCTGCATAGGTGCTTCCAGGCAATTTGTATTTATATGTTGTGTCTGTATTTGATTTTGTGTGATAATTTAGTTGCATACGAAACTCAGGTGAAGTTAAATCTATTTTGTAAATCGCAATATCATTTATTTCATTGCCCGTAGTTACATATATTCCTTTAAAAATATCATAAAAATACACTTCTAATGAACGGAAATAATAATCTGCCTTGTATATAAAATCATTGGCAAGCTCTTCACTTAAAGTTACAATCAACACAGTATCACCTCCTCCTGGCGTTATTGTTTGCTGTCCAATTAGTTCTCCTTGATGAAAATTATTGGGGTTTTCATCAGAATAATATGTTGTATCTGTTCTTAAAATTTCTGATATTCTATAAACAAATATCTCCTGTGGTGTTGTGAAATGTCCGAAATATCTATCATCTTCTTTTAAAGGAAGATATAACTCTAAACTTTCAAGAACAGTAATAGCTGAGTCAAGAGAAGGAACTGGATAGCTTGTTTGCATAATTTGTGTTGCAAAACTGGATTTTATTCCTCCAAAAACAGGGTCAATATAAGAGCCAAGTAGAAGTGTGGTTGCTGTACTTGTTACTAAATGTTCTGATTTTGTAGTATATACTTCTATCGCAAAAGTGTCTGAAATTGTGGCATTTAACAAATCATCATCAGGTAGAACATCTAATCCTAGTTCTTGGTCTTTATTGCAACCTGTATAAATTACAAACATAAATATTGATAATAGAATTATCAAAATACTATTTTTTTTCATTTTTGTATTATTTTTTGTGTTGTTATTTTTTGTTTTTTTTGTAGAGACGTGCCATGTGGCATGTCTTATTGGTATGTGTGATGTTGGTATAATTATAATATTTAGAGACGTGCCATGTGGCACGTCTCTACAATTATTTTGCAATTTATTTTTGCGATTATTTTCATATAAAATAATATTTTATTATTTCATTAATTCGTCATAAAAATTTGAATATGCTTTAATATATTCTTCTTCTGTTTGATGCTCAAGAAATGGTTTTCCTGATTTTAAGGCATATTCTTTTATTTCTTCGTTTACATCTGGATTTCCCTGAATAATTCCATCTGCATAGTCTATTGCAAATTTATAAAGGCTTACATAATCGGCTTCTTCTATACTTTGAACATCGTCCTTTTTTATTCCGTCTATCAATAGTTTTTCCGTAAAACCTGAACCAAGTTTACCTTCAAAATCATCTTTATAAAGAGAAACAACTACTTTTGATTTACTGAAAATTGGATCTTCTTTAAAAGATTTTTTGATATAAATAGGCACTAAACTACCAAACCAGCCATGACAATGTATAATATCTGGTGTCCACCTAAGTTTTTTTATTGTTTCCAACACCCCTCTTGCATAAAATATAGCTCTTTCATCGTTGTCATCAAAGAACTTACCATCTTTATCGTGAAAAATATTTTTTCTATAAAAATAGTCCTCGTTGTCAATAAAATATACTTGCATTCTTGCTGTTTGAATAGATGCAACTTTTATAACAAGTGAGTGGTCTGTATCGTTAAAAATTATATTAATTCCAGATAGCCGGATAACTTCGTGTAATTGATGACGCCGTTCTTTCACTACTCCGTATCTTGGCATAAATGCTCTTATTTCTTTTCCGCTTTCTTGTATTCCTTGTGGCAAAAAACGTCCAATTTTAGACATTTCTGTTTCGGGCATGTAGGGCGTTATTTCCTGCGATATAAATAAAACTTTCTTTTTTTCCATGATGGTGTATATTAGTTAAAATAAATAATTGTGCGAAGATACCTATTTTTTTTCTAAATTCAGAATTTTTTTTTAGAATTAAGTTTGTTTAACTGTTTATTTGGTCTCTTGGTTCTTAGTTGTTGGTTACTGGTTGTTGGTTTGTCTGGTTTTATTTGCTTTATTATCAATAAGTAATAACTAACAACCAAATTTAATAACTCAACATATTTGATAAATCTATAAGTTCTTTTACCGATAATTGTTCGGGGCGTTTGGTAAGAAATTCTTGTGGTATTTTACTTGTGTCATAATTTTTTAAGGTATTACGTAACATTTTCCTTCGTTGTCCAAAAGTTTGTTTTACCATTTTCTTAAATTCCTTATAATCAGCAATATTATAGTCTTCCTTTTTTCGAGTGAGCCTAATTACTGCCGATTTTATTTTTGGTGGTGGGTCAAAAACATCTTCATGGACGGTAAATAAATATTCTATATCAAAGAAGGCTTGCAAAAACACACTTAAAATACCATATTTTTTAGAGCCATGTTTTGATGCTATTCTTTCAGCAACTTCTTTTTGTATCATAAAAACAGCTTGCGGTATAATATCTTTATTATCAATAAGTTTAAAGAAAATTGGAGCAGAAATATTGTATGGCAAATTTCCTATCAAAACCAGTGGATATTCAAAATTTTTGGCAATATCATATTTCAAGAAATCTACCTGAACTACTCGTTCTTCAATACCATTAATGTTTTGTTTTAAAAATTCAACTGCCTCTATATCAAACTCTACTGCCGTTAAATTGTATTCTTTTTTTTCTAATAAATATTGAGTAAGCACACCCTTTCCTGGTCCTATTTCAAGACAATTTGTTATTTCGTCCTCTTTTTTAAAAGTAAGACTTTCTACAATTTGTTCTGCAATATTCAGGTCTATTAAAAAATGTTGTCCAAGATGCTTTTTTGTTTTCATTATGAGGAATTATTTTTAGTATTTTAATCGTTCGTGTAGTTTCTGTAAGTGGTTAATTACTACGAAATTAAACATTAATATAAAATTGCACGAATCATTGATATTTATGAATTTGAAAATATACTTTTTTAGTCTAAAATAGCACCCCCACAAAACCACTGACACGAAGCAAATGATATATATAGTAATCAGTCTTATCATTTTGTGATATAAGGTTCTTTTCCTGCGAAAACTATTGCAAGCTTAATTATATTTTTTGGTTTTATTTTGTTAATTATCAGTTCTGTATAATATTCGTTTTTTTCTATTTGGTTTAGAGCCGTATCTATTGCATTGTTTGTCCGTTCTTTGAATTTGTCGTCTTTTTCGTTTATCTTTTGTTTTTCTATCTGTTTTATTTCTATCACTACTCCATTTTTATCTTTATCATGCGGAATTAACATAATATCGTATCTACCATGTTTACTTTCTCTGTTTGATTTGATCATAAAATCATCTGCAAGAATAGTGAGTAATCCAAGTGTGTAAACGTGATAAATTTGTTCATTCGTAATAATTTTTTCCTTAGTATCTTTATCCGTTTTTTCGGCTGTGTCAAAATAACTTAAAGTGTCCTGAATAATTTGTTTAAATCCTATTTCAAAATCAGACAGTCTGTTATTTATCAAGTTTTCGGCTGTTTCAATTAATAAATCTCTCGTGATTTTTACTTCTTTGTTTAACCAACTCATTATTATATCAGTAAAAACAATTTTAACTTCATTGTTTGGTATTTTTAATTTGTAATTTCCATATTTGCTTTTTTCTATTTGTGTTAAGTATCCGTTACCTGTTAGTAATGTCCATATTAGCTCATTATCAGTCTCAAAATCTTGAAAAATAAAATTATCTTTTAATTCTTTTTCTATTGTTTTTCCTTCAATAAGGTCTTGTATTTTATCTTTTACGCCAATTTCTATTATTCTGCTTTTAATTAATGAATAATCTCCAGAATTTACCCAGTATGGTTTAAAGCCTTCCTTTTCACCTGAAATATAATTTACAATAGACCAAGGATTATAAATTTGTGCGGTATTTCCAAATTTATATCCGTCATACCATTTCTGAATGTCATTTTTTCTGTGCTGTAAATTAAAATAATTTAATATTTTTTCGGTTTCCGATTGAGTAAATCCAAATTTATCGTCAAAATATGGAGATGTTATACTAAAAACTCTAAAATTATTCCACTCTGAGAAAATACTTTCTTTACCGACTTGCATAACTCCAGTTATTAGTCCTTTTTTTAAAGATTTATTTCCCTTGAAAGTATCTCCAAGAAAACCCTGCATAAAATTTATTACATTTTCATAATAGGTTAAATTTCCTGTTTTGTAGTTTTTTATAGGTGATTTGGTATAATTAAACGCACTAATTATTGGTGCATCGTATTCATCAACAAGTATTATAATTTTTTCATTGAAATGTTTTTGTAAATAATTACTTAAACTTTCTAAACTTTCTTTGTATTCTGCTTCGTTTGCTGTTTTTGAAATTATTCTTTCAAAAATTTGCTTTTCATCTTTTTCTAATTTATCAGATTTTAATATATATCTATGTTCTTTATAAAGTTTTGAAATTAAACTTCTGAATTTATCCAAACATTTGTCCCAGTTTGTTTCTTTTATGCTTTTTAACGAAATATTTATTACAGGATATTTATTTTGATGTTCTTTGCAAAAAACTTTTTCGTTTGCAATTTTAAATTCTGTAAAAAGTTTTGCATTGTCAGGTTTTTGAATATCAAAAAAATGCTCAATCATCGACAGGTTTAATGTTTTACCAAAGCGTTTTGGTCGAGGCATTAATAAAGTATAACTACTGTCTTCAAAAAAATCTTTAATTAGCATTGTTTTATCAACAAAATAGCCGTTGTCTTCAATAATTGTTTTAAAGTCAGAACTTCCTTTTTTTATTGTTTTTTTTGTTTTCATTCTGTAAAAGTTTTTTTGTTAAAAGCTAATAAAACTGGTAGGAAGCGACGCACAATGAGCTGTGTTAATTGGTCTTATTCCACATTAGAAGTTGTAGCCGAAGAACAGAACATTAATCGCCTCGAAATTCGGAAGACTGTAAATTTCCAAAAAATGAAGCACAGCTAAATGCTGATGATTAATGAACCGCCGGATTCGTGAAGCGAATGTCCGTTGGTGTGAGAGGTGCATCGGCTACTTTTTGGTAGCTGACCGCCTACTCAATTACCGTTTTTTATTTATTTCGTTATCAATTAGTTCTATTTTTAATTCTTCAATTGTTGGCAAATATTTTTTTAATTTTTTCGGTAAGTCTTCTGCTAATTTGTAGCCTGCTATTCCAATTGGTCTTGGTGCATTTCTTAATGCAAGTTCAACAATTAAATCATTTTTTTCAGCACAAAGAATTATTCCTATTGCTGGATTTTCATTTGGTTCTTTTTCTGTTTCATCTAAAATTTCAAGATAAAGATTTAATTTTGAAATAAATTCACTCTGAAATTTACCAGTTTTTAATTCTATTGCAAAAAGGCAACTTAGTTTTCGGTGATAAAAAAGTAAATCTATAAAAAATGGTTCTCCGCCATATTTAATTTTATATTGGCTTCCAATAAATGCAAAACCATCACCTAATTCAATTAAAAAATCACGAATTTTCTCAACCAGCATATTTTCCAATTTTCGTTCTAATACTGGCTTTGTTATCCCAAGAAAATCTAAATTATAGATACTTTTTAAATTCTCATTTGCTTGTTCTGCAAGATGTTCTGGTAATGTTTCATTGAAGTTATTTAATTTTGGATTTTTTAAATAATGTTCATAGGCATTACCTTTAATTTGATTTAAAAGCACATTTTTATTCCAGCCCGTTTGTTTAACTGCTTTTAGATAATATTCTCGTTTCTTGAAATCTTTAATTTTTTGGATTATCAAAATATTATGTGTCCAAGGTATTTGTAAAGAATGACTTAGTAAAATTGGATTGTCTTTATATTCAAGATAGAACTGTCTCATATATTGCAAATTTGAGATAGAGTATCCTTTCAATCCATCGTAAATCTTATTTAAGTCTTTCGAAAGTTGTTTTATTACAGAACTTCCCCAACCGTATTTTTCTTGTTTCTCAATTATCAATTTTCCATTTCGGTAGTTTAATTCTACTAAGATGGCGTTCAGTTGATAAGATGCTTGTATTTTAGCATTTTCTATATTGCTAATTACTTCTTTTAGAAACTGTTTGTATTCGTTTGTGTTTAGTTCTTCCATAAATTATCAAATTACCAACTGCGGTTGGTGTTTTTATCTTTTTTGCAAATATACCAACTGTGGCTGGTATATTTTAGATTTTACCTAAATTTCTATGCCCTATAAAATCGAAAATTTTTTCTCCTACTGCTTTGAAGTAATTATTACAATTCCCAAAAGCCGTAGGTGCAGCCATATTTACAAATAGAGTTCCATTCTTTTGATAAAACTCGGCACTAAAATTTTTAGGACATTCGATTATTGAATTGTTTGTATTCTCTATGTTTCTAAAATTACAATCTGCAATTTCATTCCATGCGTCTGTATGTGTTTTTGTATAAAATATCACCACTTTGGGTTTGTGAATTTGTATATTTTGTTTGAATTTTTCTATCCGATATGTCAGCCATTGTCTTTCATATGTGTCTGAATTTTTCATGTAGTCCAAACCTGTCCATTTATACCATGTATCTGTATAGTCTCTAAATTCTCCAGTATTACTGCGTCCAAGAGGCAATAAACCTGTTAATGCTTGATAATATTTTGCATTCCTATTTTTCTCTCGCCCCCAGTGATTAGCCTGAAATTCGTAGTATTTTTTAGAAGTATATTTAATTCCGTAGTATCCAAAAAGAACTTTTATCAATCCTATCCATGTTCGTTGAATACAATATTTTCCTTCAACTTTATTGAAAAAAGCAATGATTAGTAGGGTGTATATCTTGAATATCAAAACCTTCTGGTTGTCCTTTTTTATCCCACATATCTAATCGTTCTTGTGCGTCTTTTTCAATTTTTGTATCACAACAAGTTTGTCTTGTTACAAACCAAATCTCATTATCCCAAAAACCATCTGTAATTAATGTTTTCTGGTAATCTTCAAATATTTTTATTAGTATTATAATTTTATTTTATTGGGTAGCTTACGCCCCCTAAGAACCGCTCATGCGAGTTTCCCAGCTTGCGGCTCGGGCATTTCCAAGATAGTTA
>JAOZQN010000037.1 GCA_029932195.1 Bacteroidales bacterium
TTTGGGAAAGGTAGAAAAGAAAAAAAGAACTCCCTCCCTTTGGGAGGGTTGGGGTGGGCTTATCAATGGATTATTTACAGACTGAAAGAAGTTAGTCTATAATTTAATTGTAACTCTAAGTAATAGAAAAAACATTAAAAATGAAGATTAAACCAAAACTAAGTTTTTGGCAAATTTGGAATATGAGTTTTGGATTTCTCGGAATTCAGTTCGGATTTGCCTTACAAAATGCCAATGTAAGTAGAATATTACAAAATTTTGGAGCAGATGTAGAACATCTCTCTTGGTTTTGGCTTGCTGCCCCAATAACAGGGCTAATAATTCAGCCAATAATAGGACATTACAGTGATAAAACATGGAATCGTCTTGGACGACGAAAACCATATTTTCTTGTAGGAGCAATACTAGCCTCTATTGCTCTTGTTTTTATGCCAAACTCCTCGGCTTTGGCAACATTTATTCCCGCAATGTTTATTGGAGCAGGAATGCTTATGATTATGGACGCTTCCATAAACGTAGCAATGGAGCCATTCCGTGCATTAGTCGCAGATATGCTACCTGCCGACCAGCGAACACTTGGATTTTCTGTGCAAACATTTCTTATTGGACTTGGAGCAGTAGGAGGTTCTTGGTTGCCATACATTCTTGCTGAATGGATAGGAATATCAAAAACTGCTCCCGTAGGACAAGTCCCTGATAATGTTATCTTTTCATTTTATATTGGAGGTGTTGTTTTTCTTGGAGCAATAATTTGGACGGTCTTAAAAACCAAAGAATATCCACCTGAGGAATATAAACAATATCATGGGGGTGAAACAGAAAGCGATGAAAAATCAAGTATTCTTGATATTTTTAAAGATTTTGCAAAAATGCCAAAAACAATGAAACAATTAGGTTTGGTTCAGTTTTTTTCGTGGTTTGCTTTATTTTCTATGTGGGTTTTCTCAACTCCTGCAATTGCACAACATATTTATGGAACGGCAGTAAACGACACTAGCTCAGAACTGTATCAAGATGCAGGAAACTGGGTAGGTGTAATTTTTGGAGTATATAATGCTGTTGCAGCGGCATTTGCGTTGTTTTTGCCAGCTATTGCCAAACTAACAAGCCGAAAAACAACTCATGCAATTTCTCTTATTGCAGGTGGAATAGGTTTAATCTCAATCTATTTTATATCCAATCCATATATTTTAATTTTCTCAATGATAGGAGTAGGAATTGCTTGGGCAAGTATTCTCGCAATGCCCTATGCGATACTTGCAGGCTCAATTCCAGCAGGAAAGATGGGAATTTATATGGGAGTATTTAATTTCTTTATTGTTGCTCCCCAAATTATAAATGGAATTATTGGAGGTCCTATAGTTAAAAGGTTATACGATTCTCATGCAATTTATGCAATATTGGTCGCAGGAATATTTATGTTTCTTGCCGCAATTTCTGTTATGTTTGTTAAAGATGATGATTAGTTTTTGTAGATAATTGTATCCTTATTGAGAGGCTCTAAAAAAACTAAATATTAAGGCTTTCCAAAACATTTAAGATTTGGGTTCTTTGAAGTCCCCTATTTGAAATATTAAAAACGAGCTGTTTTTTTAGGCTCGTTTCTTTTTTGCAATTAAATTTTCGTTATTCATTAGTTTATTTGTCAAGTTTTTCTTAGTAATAGTTCGTAAATTCACATTTTTGTTACACAGTCTCACATTTCTTGTTGATTTAGAATACAAATAGATTTATATTTGTAAAACTTTTAAAAAGTTCTAAATTTGAAGAAGTGTAGATAAATTTTTCATCTTTCATTTATTTTATTTGTGGAAATTTTCAATTTTTTAGAAAAGCATATTCCAAGATGGGTTATTCTTTTGATAGATTTATCTATAGTATTTATAGCTATAGCTTTAGCATATTTAATAAGATTTAATTTTTCAATACCAGAAGAGTATTTAGATTCTTTTTTATATGTTGTTCCAATTGTTATTTTGGTTAGACTTTCTGCTTTTTTAATAAGCAGAACCTATGCAGGAATAGTCAGATATACAAGTATTAAGGATACAATAAGAATATTTTTAACGATTGGTTCGGGATCATTATTGTTTTTTGCAATGAATTTTGTAAGTTATTTAAAAACAGGGTCTTATTTTATTCCTACTTCTGTCGTTTTTATAGATTTTTTACTCTTATTATTTCTTCTTGTAGCATCAAGGCTTTTTATTAAAATATTATATTTTGAAAATATAAATAATTCAAAATCCATAAATAATATAATAATTTATGGAGCTTCGGAACTTGGATTTATTGCCAAAAATATTTTGGAACAAGAGGAAAACTCTAATTATAAAGTTGTTGCATTTATAGATAATGATATTAGAGGAAAAAAAATAGATGGAATAAATATTTATTGCACAAAGAATATAAATAAAGTTATAGACAAATATTCTGTAACTTATTTAATGCTTGCAAAAAAAGATAGCAGTAATATTGAAAAACAGTCTGTTATAGATATTTGTTTGGATAAAAATATTAAGATATTGTCTGTTCCGCAAGTAAAAGATTGGATAGATGGACGATTAAGTTTTAACCAAATTAAAAAGCTGAAAATAAGTGATTTATTAGAACGTGAAGCAATAATATTAGATGAACAAAAAATAAAAGAAACTATTTTAACAAAAACAGTTCTTGTTACAGGAGCAGCTGGTTCTATTGGTAGTGAGATAGTTAGGCAACTAACAAAATACAATCCTCAAAAAATAATTGTTTTAGACCAAGCCGAGTCTCCATTATACGATATGGAACTTGAACTTGCTGAAAAACACAATTTTAATAAATTTGATATTGTAATTGGAGATGTAAAAAATAAAATTAGATTAAAAAAAGTATTTGAAACATATAGACCTGCAATTGTTTATCATGCAGCAGCTTACAAGCATGTGCCAATGATGGAAAACAACCCGTCGGAGGCAGTAAATACGAATATAAGTGGAACAAAAACAATAGCAGATTTATCGGTAGAATTTGGTGTAGAAAAATTTGTTATGATTTCCACTGATAAAGCAGTAAACCCGACAAATGTGATGGGAGCATCTAAGCGAATTGCAGAAATTTATACTCAATCGCTAAATCAAATAACTGAAACTAAATTTATTACAACAAGATTTGGAAATGTCTTAGGCTCAAATGGTTCTGTAATTCCACGATTTAAAAAGCAAATAGAAAGTGGTGGACCAGTAACTGTTACTCACCCAGAAATAACTCGTTATTTTATGACAATCCCAGAGGCTTGTCAGTTAGTTTTAGAGGCAAGTGCATTCGGAAAAGGTGGTGAAATATTTATCTTTGATATGGGAGAATCTGTAAAAATAGCAGACCTTGCAAAAAAAATGATAAAACTTTATGAATTGGAACTTGGCAAAGATATTCAGATAAAATATACAGGACTAAGACCAGGAGAAAAACTTTACGAAGAACTCCTAAATGACAAGGAAAACACAATGCCTACACATCATTCGCAAATAATGATTGCGAAAGTAGAAAAATATGATAATAAAAAAATATCTTTAAAAATAGATAACTTAATAAAAATACTCAAAAAGCACAACAATAACGAAATAGTTGGATTAATGAAAAACATAGTGCCAGAGTTTGTTAGTCAAAACTCTATTTACTCAAAATTAGACTAAAAATCGCTTATTCTCTCTTAAAACCAAATACAAACCCATAAAAAAGGCTATCTCTGGATAGTCTTTTTTTATTTTTGAATAAAAAAAGAGCTTCAATTTTCAGAAAATTGAAGCTCTCTATTTTTCAATGTAGCGAGAGGCAGGTTTGAACTGCCGACCTCATGATTATGAATCATGCGCTCTAACCAACTGAGCTACCTCGCCATTTTTTTGAGATTGCAAAGATAAAAAACATTTTTAATTATTACCAAAAAACATTAAAATTTTTTTAATAAAAAAAAATATTTACATTTGAACATGAGAAAATTGATTATAATTTCTATATTTTTAACAGTATTTAGCCTATTAGGATATTATGTATATTCCAGATTTTCAGATGCTTTTAAGGGAACTTTTTTGGATTCAAATGCTGTTTTGGCACTATACATATTTTTGATAGCTTCTTTTATTGTTGGTAAAATAATGGAATCTACAAGTATCAACGTTATTAGCAGTAGCTTGGTGAGAATAGGTTCGGTTAGTTTAGGCTTTTTTTTATATGCGTTTTTGATTGTCATTTTTGTAGATTTTATCCGTCTAATAAACTATATTATACCATTTTACCCTAAATTTATTACGGAAAATTTGCAACTAACAAAACTTGCTGTTGGAATAACCTCATTTGTTATTGTTTTTGCTATATTTATTACTGGATATTTTAATGCACGAACTCCAAAAATTAAAAATACAGACATTAAAATTAATAAAAAAAGTGATAATCTTAACTGTATAAATATTGTTGCTGTTAGCGATATTCATCTTGGCACAATGGTTAATGAACGAAAAGCTAGGCAGTTAGTTGATAAAATTAATGAATTAGAACCAGACTTAGTAATTATTGCTGGCGATATAATTGACGATAATATTGAAGTTGTAAAATATTTTAAATTATTAGAGAATTTCCAAAATTTGAAATCAAAATATGGAGTATATGCCTGTCCGGGAAATCATGAATATATTAGCCAAGCATACAAAGAATACGATTTTTTTGAGAAAAATGGAATAAAAGTCTTAAATGACGAAGCTATATTAATAGAAAATAAATTCTATATCATCGGGAGAGACGATACGCAAGGGAAATCTTTTAATAAAAAAGAACGAAAAACATTACAAGAACTCACAGAAAATATTGATGTAAAATTACCCATTATTTTATTAGACCATCAGCCGTATAAATTAGATGAAACGGCAAAATATCCAATAGATTTGCAATTTTCAGGACACACACATAGAGGGCAAATTTTTCCATTTAATCTAATCACAAAAAGAATATTTGAAAAAGACTATGGATATTTGAAAAAAGAAAATACCCACTTTTACATCTCTTCGGGATACGGAACTGCTGTTATGCCAATTAGAGTATTAAGTAAATCGGAAATTGTAAAAATTAAACTGCAATTTTAAACAATAAAAACTAAACACTTATTTAATGATAATATCAAGACAAAAAAAAGAAGAAAACATAGTAGAATATTTGTTATATATGTGGCAAATAGAAGATTTAATTAGAGCATATCAATTTGACATAGAGCTGATTGATGAAAATATCATTTCTACTTTTGAATATCCAGACGAGGATAAAAAAGAGATGAAATTTTGGTATGAAAGTATTATTGAAACAATGAAATTAGAAAAAGTAACAGAAAAAGGACATTTTCAGGCAATAAAGAATGTAATTTTTGACCTCAACGACCTGCATCTTTATTTGTTACAATCATCTTTGCATACAGATTATCGTAGAAAATATGAAATAGCAACACCTTATATATTTGAATATCAGATAAAAGCAAAAAATAAATCTAAAACAATTATAGAAACGGCAGTAGAATCAATGTATGGCGTGCTATTGCTCCGTTTGCAAAAAAAAGAAATCACAGAACAAACCCAACAAGCAATAAAAGAGATAGGAGGTATGCTTGCGTTGTTGTCTAAAAAATATAAGATGCGAGACAATGATAAATTAGATTAATTTTTCGTATTGCTATCTTGTTAAGTTGTTAATAATTAATGATATAATGAATCCTTTCAATGTTTTTTTTTACAATAAAACAATCTCAACAATAAAACAATAAAAAAAATTGGTATAAAGATTGTTTATTTTATTTATTATTGTTACTTTTATTCAATATTTTCAAACCTGTTTTTATACTGAAGTGAATAAGGTTTTCGGATAAACCCGAAAGCGTCTGCAAGACCTGTCGGCGTTAAAATACTTAAAATCAGAAAATTTTATTCACTTTATTATACACCACTAAATTAATATAAAATGCAAAAATCTATACTCATAGTAGAGGATTCTAAAACAATACTTGAAGTATTGAGCTTCTCGTTAGACAAACATGGCTACGAAGTTTTTTCTGCAACTAATGGCGAAAATGCTCTCAAATATTTAGATGGTAGAAAAATAGACCTTATGATTACCGACCTATACATGCCAAAAATGGACGGTCTAGAATTAGTCCGAGTTACAAGGGAAATTGATGCTTATAAAAAAATACCAATCCTGTTCCTAACCACAGAAGCACAACAACATAAAAAAATAGAAGCAAAGAAGGCTGGAGCAACAGGTTGGGTAATAAAACCATTTGTTCCAGAAAAATTAATTAGAGCTATAAAAAAATTATTACAATAAAAATAATTTACGATTTACGATTGGTTACTATCAGACAATTAACTTGCATGCCCACCAATCGTAAATCAAAAATAAAAAACATGTTTGACTTGCAAAAAGTATATCAAAAACAATTAAATAGGCAAGATTTTAAGAAATTGAGCGAATTTATTTATACTAATTTTGGAATACAAATAAAAGATTCTAAAAAAATAATGTTACAAAGTCGTTTGCATAAACGGTTGAAGGCGTTAGAAATAAATGATTTTTCGGAATATGTTAAATTCCTATTTAGCCCTGCAGGAAAAGATGAGATAATTCACATGATAGATGTTGTTTCTACTAACAAAACTGATTTTTTTAGAGAAGCTTCTCATTTTGACTTTATAACTGATAAAATTCTTCCACAAATGACAAATAATCGTCATCTGAAAATATGGAGTTCGGCTTGTTCAAGTGGTGAAGAGGTTTATACTCTTGCTATTATGATGGAGGAATTTAATCTCGGAATAAAAAACTTGAACTACAATATTCTTGGAACAGATATTTCTACACGAATTCTTGAAAAAGCAAATAATGCTATTTATCCAATAAAATTGATAGAAAATATACCTTTAAACTTGAAGAGAAAATATTTCTTAAAAAGTAAAGATAAAAAAAATGTCCGAGTAGTTCCCAACTTAAGAAAAAAGACAAACTTTAGAAGATTAAATTTAATGGATACTTTTTACAGTGTCCCCCACGATTTTGATATTATTTTCTGTAGAAACGTGCTTATTTATTTTGACCGTGAAACACAAAAAACAGTTATTGCCAAACTTTTAGATAGACTAAAAAAAGGAGGATTTCTTTTTCTTGGACACTCCGAATCTATAGCAGGATACAATTTTGACTTAAATCAATTACAAACAACAATATTTCAAAAAAAATGAGCGAAATTAATATAACCAATGAAATATTAATAGACGAACTTCAAAAACGATTTTCAAAATATCAAAACACCTTAAAAGAACTAAAAAAGGTGAACAATGATTTGAATAACGTGAACGCAAGGCTAGCGGAATCTGAAAAATTGAAAAGTCATTTCTTGTCAAATATTGCAAATGAAATAATTAACCCATTTACTGCAATAATTGGGGCTTCGCAAATGATTATTGGTGCAGACGAAAACGAACTTAAATTTGTGAAAAAGTTGGCACAAAATATTTATAATGAAGCATCATATCTAGATTTTCAGTTAAAAAATATCTTTGCTGCCGCAGAAATAGAAGCAGGCGAAACTTTTCCAATGTATTCTAAAATAAATATTTTTGAAACTGTTTTGTCTATTAGAGAAAGATATGAACACCTTGCTAATGATAAAAGTATAGAAATAAAAATAGAAAATAACACAGAGTCAGAAGAATATTATATTACTGGTGATAATGAGAAAATATCATTAATTATATCAAATTTTTTAAGCAATGCAATAAAATTTAGTAGCGAAAATTCTAAAATAGAAATTAAAATTTACAACGAAGAAAACATTGTCTGTGTATCTGTAAAAGACCATGGCGAAGGCATATCGGAAGAGAAAAAGCAAATAATGTTTGACCGTTTTAATAGAGCAAAAGATAATATAAATTCAATAGAGAGAGGCTCTGGTCTTGGACTTTCAATATCAAATTATTATGCCGAACTTTTGGAATCTAAAATAGAATGGACAAGCAATAAAAATGAAGGTAGCCAATTTGTCCTAAAATTAAATCAAGAAAATGAAGAGATAAATTCACTCTCGATAGACGATAATCAAATATTTTTTGAAGATATAGAAACTTTCTAAAATAAGTGTTTAGTCTTTGGTGCTGAATTTTGGCATTTTTCACGAGTGTCAAGTTCAAGGCTTTTTTGAAATTCCAGAATTGAAGTTTACCTCTGTAAATGAGCATTTTAAAATTTCAAAAGGAACGATGCCGATAGGCACTTGGCACTTGTGAAAAACGCCTGAATTTTTAATTAATTTTTATACAACAACAGCAGTTAAACAGTTAGCAATTAAACAATATTATTTATATCCATCAACTTTGTTTGCAAGCAAAGAGCCATACCATATAAAAACCATACTTGGTTCATGTGTAGCTGTTTGCTTGTGGGATTCGACCTTGAAAATAGGTGGAATGAATCATTATATGTTACCACTTTGGAATGGAAAAGGCTTGGCGTCGCCAAAATATGGAAATATTGCAATGGAAAAATTAATTATAAAAATGCATAAACTTGGCTCAAAAAAACACAATTTACAAGCAAAAGTTTTTGGTGGAGCAGAAATCTTACAACAACAAAAAATAAATTACAATATCGGAAGACGAAATGTAATAATGGCTTACGAAATATTAAGAGAAAATAATATACCAATAATAAGCCAAAGTGTAAAAGGAAATTTAGGACGAAAAATAATATTTGTTACAAATACAGGAGAAGTCCTTCATAAAGTTTTGAAAAAAAATAATTGATTAAAATTATCTGATTTTAAATTGTAAGTCAGTAGATTGACAATTTTAAATTTACGATTGGTTTACTCCTGATTATCAAGTGTAAACCAATCGTAAATCGTAAATTGACAATCTACTTACTTATTACAATCGTAAATAAAAAAAATGTCTTACAAACGAAAAATAAAAGTTCTGATAGTTGATGACTCTGCTATTGTTAGACAGGCACTCAGTCTCATTTTTAATTCTGACCCATTTATAGAAGTTGTTGCAACGGCAAACGACCCTTATTTTGCAGTCAAAAAAATTCAAAAATTTCAGCCAGATGTAATAACACTTGACCTTCAGATGCCAAGAATGGACGGATTGACTTTTTTGAAAAAAATAATGAAACAAAATCCAATTCCTGTTGTTATTATTTCAAGTTTTTCGGAACAAGGCAGCATGAACACAATAAAGGCTCTCGAATATGGAGCTGTTGATGTTGTGGAAAAGCCTTCGTTGTCAGATGAAAGAGCCATTAGAGAATCAAAATTGAGATTGTGTAATAAGATTAAAGCAGCTTCACTTGCAAAAGTAAAAAGGAAAACAGATAACAGATTAACTAATAATACACCATTAAGTCCTGGTAAAAAATATTCTGCAGACGTAATAATCCCAGAACCATTAGTTTATCGAAAAACAAGTCCTACAGATAAAATTATTGCAATAGGAGCTTCAACAGGTGGCACAGAGGCTATTAAAACTTTTTTAATGAAAATGCCAACAAATGCTCCAGGAATAGTAATTGTGCAACACATGCCAGAAAAATTTACACTTTCTTTTGCTAATCGTCTAAATCAACTTTGCCAGATAAAAGTTAAAGAAGCAGAAAATAGAGATGTTGTAGAACGAGGAACAGCACTTATTGCTCCTGGAAATAAACACATGCTTTTGAAAAGAATGGGTAATAGATATTTTGTGGAAGTTATTGATGGTCCGCTTGTTAATAGACATAAACCTGCAGTAGATGTGCTTTTTAGGTCGGTAGCAAAATATGCCGGTTCAAATGCTATTGGAATAATTATGACGGGAATGGGAGCAGATGGAGCAAAAGGATTATTAGAAATGAAAAATGCAGGTGCAACAACAGCCGCACAAGACGAAAAAACTTGTGTAGTGTTTGGAATGCCAAAAGTAGCGATAAAAAAAGGTGGTGTAGATAAGATATTACCATTACAAATGTTGGCAGGTTTTGCTTTAAGAAACTCGTAAAAAAACTTTAGTTTTTAATTAGTGTGTGTCTTTTAAGTCCGTAAGGACGACCTATTCGTAGCCCACGATGAATAATCGTGGGCTACGAATAAACGAGTTGCAAAAATATTGTAGGTCTAATTCGTAACTTTACGTGGGTAGCTTGAAAATATTTACAAACAGAAATTAAAAACTTAAAATTCAAAAAAAGAATGTTAAAAATACTAATTGTTGATGACAATTTTCATAATTTATTTTTACTTCAATCAATATTGATGGAGCAAAAAATTATTTGTAAAACAGCAAATAGTGGAAAAAAAGCAATCACAGAGTTAGAAAAATCAGATTATAATTTGATTTTTATGGATATAGAAATGCCAGATATGAATGGCATAGAAGCAACAAATTATATAAGAACAAAATTTACTGAACCTAAAAACAGAGTTCCAATAATTGCAATAACTGCACATGGGATTGGAAATGAGCTGATTGGTGAAACAGATTTTAATCATGTAATGGCAAAAACACATAATGTAGAAATAATTATGAATGTTATAACAAAATATACAAGTGAGTTATAAGATAAATTAATTAGGTTAGATATTGGCTTAGTTTTTTATCGCTTTGCGAAGCCAAAAGCCAACTGCTAGCAGCTAAAAGCCGCCAATATGTTACACACTCAAACGAATCAGATCCCGCAATATGGGCAATTAGTGATTCCCTTTACGTGAATTATTAATAAACCAATAAACTAACAACAAAAAACAACAAATGGCAAATTTAAAAAGAAAAAATATACTGCAAGGATTTATTATATCAAGTTTTATAGTAGGAATTGTTTATATAATGATAATATATACTTTAGAATTTTTCATAAAAGACCTTCCTATAACTTTTGGTAGTTTGATTAAATTACATAAAGATAATTTTACGTTATATTTTTTAGATGTAATTCCAGGCTTATTGATTTTTGTAACCTATCGTATTGGAAAAATTGTTATAGCAAAACTGAATACTGCAGAAGATGCAATAACAGAAGAACAAGTAAAATCTAAAAAAACTTACGAATTTATAGAGCAATTAAGAAAGGGAAATACCGAAATAAAATTTGATACTATCTATAAAGAGGACGAACTTATGCGTTCTTTAACTAATCTTAGAGATGAACAGAAACGAAACAGAGAAGAAGGAGTTATCCGAAAAAAAGAAGACGAACAAAGACATTGGGTAAGTGAAGGACTTGCTAAATTTGGTGCAATACTACGAGACAATCAAGATAATTTAGAAGAACTTACCGAAGAAATAATCAAAAATATTACCAAGTATTTAGATGCCAAACAAGCAGGCTTTTTTGTTGTAAAAGGCGAGGGTAAAGATAGATATTTTGAAATGACAGCCTTTTTTGCTTATAACAGGAAAAAATTTGCTGATAAAAAAATAAAATGGGGAGAAGGATTAATAGGAGCATGTGCATTGGAAAAAAAGACTATTTTTTTGAAAGAAACATCTCAAAATTTTGTGGAAATAACCTCAGGTTTGGGAAAAGCAAATCCACGTTCAATAATTATTGTTCCAGTAAAAGATGAAGAGAATAAAATTCATGGAATAGTTGAGCTTGCTTCTTTTAAAGTTTTTGAAAAATTTGAAAGAGATTTTGTTGAGCAAGTTGCAGACAGTATTGCTTCTACAATCGCAAATATTAAGATTAATATGCAAACAGCAGGACTTCTTAAAGAATCACAAGATCAAGCAGAACTCATGGCAGAGCAAGAAGAAGTTATGAGACGAAATATGGAAGAACTTACTACAACACAGAAAGAAGCAGCACTACAAAGCGACGAGTTTGTTAGCTTTACCAATTCTGTAAATCATACATTAATACGTGCAGAGTATTCTTTGGACGGAAAATTACTTTATGCAAATACTAAATTTGTAGATAAACTCGGTTACAAATCTGCCAGTGAAATAGAAAGAAAGCATATTTCTTTATTTATTGGGGATAAAGATAAGGATTGGTTTGATAATTTATGGGAAAAACTTGTGAATGGAGGAAAGCATTACGAGGGAGACATGAAACATATTACTAAAAACGACGAGGAGGTTTGGACAATGGCTACCTATGTTAGCGTTCGTGATAATGAAGGTAATCCACAAAAAATTCTATTTCTTGGAATAGACCGAACCAAAGATAAAAAAACAAACATAGATTACAAAGGACAGATAGAAGCAATGGATAGGTCAGCATTTAAAGCGACTTACAAACCAGATGGTTCTGTTTTGGAATTTAATGAAAAGATGCTTGGTATCCTTGAATATCAGTTAGAAGACATAGACGGAAAAACAATTTACGATTTTATAGAGCAAGACCGACACGACCAATTTAAAATTTTATGGAAAAATATTCTCAGCGGAAAACCAGTAGAAGGTCGCCACATGAGGCGAACAAAAACAGGTAAAGTTATCTGGTTGCGAGGAACATACACTGCAGTGTTAGACCTATATGGTGAACCTGCAAAAGTAGTATATATTGCTACAAATATCACCGACCAAGTGAGAATGGAAAAAGAGAACGAAAAAAATACCGAAACATTAAAAGAACAAGAAAAAGAATTACAAAAATCACAAATAGAATTATCTAAAAAGTTAAGGAGAGTTAGAATGGAGGTTAAAGAACAATTTAAAGAAATTGAAGTTCTTAAAATATTAAATGATAATACTTTAGCGGGAATGCTTGATGCTGTAATTACTATAAATAAAGATAATTACATAACATTTTTTAATAAAGCAGCAGAAGAGTTATGGGACGTAAAACAAAATGTGGTTCTTGGACAAAAACTATCTTTCCTTATTCCCGAAGAAATAAAAGATAACCAAGGGGATATGACTGAATATATTGGAAAATATTTTAGTGCAGGAAATAAATCATTGATAGGAAGCCGAACAGAAGTATTTTTATATGACAGAAATAATGAAAAAATAAATGTTCTAATAACACTATCCGAGGCAAAAGTTGATGACAAATATAGTCTAACAGCATTTATCCAAAACATAGAAGTAGAACTATTTTAACAGTTATCAGTTATCAGTGAACAGTTATTCAGTTAGGCAATGCCCTGTGTTCACTGTTCACTGATAACTGTTCATTGCTAACTGCTAACTGTTTACTGATAACTGTTCATTGCTAACTGATAACTGTTTACTGATAACTGTTCATTGCTAACTGCTAACTGAAAAATTGTGTGGCAAAAATTTATTATTTGGTTAGAAAATAATCAAAGCACTTGTAATTATAAAAAACATTTCGGAGTTAGATGCCCTGGTTGTGGTATGCAGACTTCTATTTTAGAACTGATGCGAGGAAATATTTGGGAAAGTATTTTAATTTATCCAGCATTAATTCCAATAATAATAACAGTTATTTTTTCGCTAATCCAAGTAATTTTTAAGCTTGAAAAAGGAGCCAAAATACTTTTTGCACTACTTATTTTTGATATATTATTAGTTTTAATAAATTTTTTAATAAAATTGTAGAAAAAATATTTATTTTAAAAAACGTAAGGCAAACTAAAATTAATAATTAGCCAATTTAAACGAAGTTATTTTTTTCTTTAATAATTCAAAAGAATATGAGAATATCGGGAATATTTAATCTTTTTTTGAAACAGTTAAAGGGAAAAAGAACAAGTTTAAATGGCTAATTATTAGTTTTAATTTGCCTTATACTAAGTAATTATAAAAAACACAGATTTATTTTAAAAATTAAATATAAAAAACAGTAAAAAAAGTTTGTAGGTAAAAAAAAAGTTTTTATATTTGCAATCTCAAAAATAACAAAAAGGGGCGATTAGCTCAGTTGGTTCAGAGCACTTGGTTTACACCCAAGGGGTCATAAGTTCGAATCTTATATCGCCCACACACGAAAAAGACAATCATTTATGATTGTCTTTTTTTTATTAACAAATACAGACAACACTTTCCAATGTGGTGCAACTGTAAAATACAATAATTTCATGAAAAAATTTTATATAGAAACATACGGTTGTCAGATGAATGTGGCTGACAGCGAGCTTGTTGTATCTCTTTTGCAAGACAAAGGTTACAAACTTACCGAAAATTACAAAGAATCGGATATAATTCTTGTAAATACTTGTGCTGTTAGAGAAAAAGCAGAATTAAGAGTTCGAGGAAAATTAACTTTGTATAAAAACTTAAAAAAAACTAATCCAAATTTAAAAGTTGGACTTTTGGGCTGTATGGGGCAAAGAACGAAAGACGAACTACTTGAACAAGAGCCAGTTTTAGATTTTATTGCAGGACCAGATGCTTATCGTGATTTGCATAATTTAATAGAAAAAGCAGAAATAGGACAAAGAGCTGTAAATGTGCAACTTTCCAAAGAAGAAACTTATGGTGACCTGAAGCCAGTTCGATTAGACAAAAATGGAGTAACTGCTTTTATTTCAATATCAAGAGGTTGCGATAATATGTGTTCGTTTTGTATTGTGCCATTCACACGAGGGCGAGAGCGTAGCCGTAGCGACAAATCTATAATTGATGAAGCAAAAAATGCTTTTGAAAAAGGCTACCGAGAAGTTACACTTTTGGGACAAAATGTTGATAAATATAAATTTGAAGACGTAGATTTTGCCAAACTTTTACAAAAAGTTGCAAATGTAAGCAAAAAACTTCGTGTCCGATTTTCAACTTCTTATCCACACGATTTCACCAACAAGGTTATTCAGGTAATGGCTGATAATGAAAATATTTGTAAGAGTATTCATTTGCCAGTGCAATCGGGAAGCACAAGAATGTTGGAAAAAATGAAACGTGGCTATACGCGAGAATGGTATATGGATAGAATTTCTGCCATAAAAAAAATAATTCCTGAATGTGCAATTTCTACCGATATTATTGCAGGTTTTTGCTCCGAAACAGATGACGACCACAAAGATACAATTTCATTAATGAAATGGGCTAATTACGACACTGCTTTTATGTTCAAATATTCAGAACGTCCTAATAATTATGCACAAAGAAATTATGCTGATGATATTCCAGAAGATGTAAAATCTGAACGATTGAGTGAAATAATTGAACTACAATCTAATATGTCTTACGAAAGTAATAAACAAGATTTAGGAAAAACTTTTGAAGTGCTTGTTGAAGGAACATCTAAAAGAAGTGAAAAAAGACTTTTTGGTAGAAATTCTCAAAATAAAGTTATTATTTTTGATGGTAATAAAAAACTTGTAGGAAAATATGTAAATGTTACTGTAAATAAATTTACACAAGCTACCTTACTTGGCGAAATGAATGAATAAGTTGTTCGTTAAAAGTTTGGCTACCCGAATAAAGTTGGAATTTTTTTGCTCAACACTTGCCAACGTGCCGATAGGCACTTGGAAACGTGTTGCTCTGATAATCAGGGTTATTATATTCTTACGAGCCAAGTATAAAGTTAAAAATAATTTATCAAAAATACACTTCTCGGAGTGAACTCAACTTTGTAAATGCCGAAAAATGTAAGCATAAGTAGTATGATGAAAATTTATGGCTATGGTTTAGTCTTTTTGTGCTATTGAAATTTCTCATATAAAATAGAGTTAGTTTTTATTTGGAATTATCAAAAAAAAAAGGCTAACTTTGTAACTCGCACATTCATAATGATTTGGGAGATATGCACAACTGAAAAATACGATAAAACAAAATAATGATTAACTTTGCCTCAAATAAATTAAAAAAATAAATATGATTGTAACTAAACAAATAGAAATATATAATAACTTATCAATTGAATTTGAAGGATTAAAAGATACTTTTTTACCAAAGTTAAAAGATTTTGCTACTCAAAAAGCAGTATTAAAGCAACAAAATAATAAAAATGAAAAAGCATTTGAAAGCGAACTGAAAAGTTTATTAAAAAATACTTTCTACAAGGAAATTTATATTGGAAACAGACCATATAAAAAAGGCGAAGCTGATTTAATTATTGCAGAAAGTAAAAATGCGTCCTCAAAAACATCTGTTCTTATTGAAGTAAAAAGTCCCTTAGATAAAAATGATTTTATTACAAAAACAGACCTCAATCGAAAATCATTTTTCCAAGCTGTAACCTATTTTTTAACTGAAATAGTTGAAAAACAAAATTTCAATATTAAAAATATTCTGATTACAGATATCGAGGATTTTTATTTATTTGATGCCGTTGAATTTCATAAATTATTTTACAAAAGTAGCCTACGAAAAAAATTTGATAACTGGTATTTTAAAACACAAAGCGGAACTTCAATAACGGATTTTTACCAACAAGTTGAAAATTATATTAATAGCGAAGAACAAATAGAAATTGAATTTTCACACTTTCAATTAACTGATGATTTAATTGTAGAGATTGACAAAGCACTTCAAACAAATGAAATTGAAGAGTTTAACAAAGAAAATAAGTTCTCAAATATTAAAAATGCGTTTCGGTTTTTCTCTCCACAGAATTTACAAAAAGAAAAATCAGAAAAGGACGGAAGTGAATTAAACAAAAAATTCTATAATGAACTACTCTATATACTTGGTTTAAAGGAATATCAAAAAAGCGGAAACAATTTAATAGACCGTTTGCCAAAGAAAGGAAGAAGTGAAGGTTCATTTATTGAAAATACAATTGAAAAAATTATTTTTGAACGACCTTTACATTTGCAAGAACAGGGTGAGAAACGTTTTGTAGAACAAGCAGATGATTTTGATAAAGCTTTGGAGTTATGTATAATTTGGATTAATCGTATTTTATTCCTAAAATTACTTGAAGGTCAGTTAGAAAGTTATCACAGCGACACAAAAAACTTTCGTTTTTTAACCCCTGAAATAATAAAAAACGGGAATAAACTTGCCACCTTATTTTTTCATGTTTTAAATACGCCATCTGACAATAGAAGCAAATCATTACAATCTGATTTTCAAAACATTCCATACTTAAACAGTAGCCTTTTTCAAATCACCTATTTAGAAACTATTCACGGTAGAATTTCAGGATTGCGTGATGATTTGACAATGCCAATTTATAAAAATTCGGTCTTAACAGATATATCTAATGACTTACCGCCACTTGAATACTTACTTTTATTCCTTGATGCCTACAATTTTGGAGAACCTGTAAAACAGGACGTTCAGCACAAAACCAAAGATTTAATTAACGCATCGGTTTTGGGTAAAATATTTGAAAAACTTAATGGTTACAAAGATGGCTCCTTTTATACGCCAAGTTATATAACAATGTATATGAGCCGTAAAGTTGTTCGTAATGCAATAGTTAGAAAATTTAACGATAAATTTGAATTAAATGCAAACGACTTCGATGAAATTAAGCAATTTACTAAGTCAAAATACAAAACAGAAGATATTGAAGATTTTAATCAGATAGTAAATGAAATTACAGTTTGCGACCCTGCCGTAGGTTCAGGACATTTTCTCGTATCTGTTCTTAATGAATTAATTTGTGCAAAATCCGAATTAGAAATATTATACGACAACGAAAATCAACCGCTTCAATATTGGGTTTCAGTTGAAAATGACGAGTTGAAAATATTCAATAAACGAATTAAAAATCAAGAATTTGAATACAAAACAGAATATAAAAACGGAATAAGAACAGTAAATCCCGGACTTCAAAAAATACAAACTACATTATTCAGAGAAAAGCAAAATTTTATTGAAAATTCCTTATATGGAGTTGATATTAATCCAAATTCAGTACAAATATGCCGATTGCGTTTATGGATTGAACTTTTGAAAAACTCTTATTATACAGCAAGTAGTAATTTTCAAGAACTGAAAACATTACCAAATATTGAATATAAAATTGTGGAAGGCAATAGCTTATTACCTGTTTACAAAAATCAACCTATAATAATTGATTGGAAACGAAAACAATATGCAGACAATATAAAATCAATAAGTAAGAATATTGAGATTATTAACAAATCTATCGCAACAATTAAAAAGTATAAACATGACTTTTTTGTTGTAGAAGGACATAATCAAAAATATAATCTTGCATCTGAAATAAATCGTGCAAAAGCCGATTTATTAATTGCAAAATTTGAAATTGAAATTGTTCAAATTAATGAAATTTTAAGTGGACTTTCTCCCGAACAACGATTAGATAAACAATTAAACAAAAAAGAAAAAAAACAACGAAATGAATTATTAGAAAAAAAAGCTTTTTTAAAAAAAATAATAAGAGAAATTGATTACAGTCCTGATCTCGGAAAACCTATTGTGCTGTTTGATTGGAACATTGATTTTGCTGAAATAATTGGAACTTTTCAAAATGGAAACGGTAATAATCATGGTTTTGATATTGTTATTGGTAATCCGCCGTATATACAACACAGAGAACTTGGTTACATAAGTCCTTTTTTAAAATCAATTTATCACAATACTTATTCAGGCACAGCAGATATAAGTGTATATTTCTTTGAAAAAGGAATGAAAATCACAAAAAAAGGTGGACAACTTGCCTACATAAATACGAATAAGTTTTTTAATACAGAATACGGAAAAAAGCTACGCTCATTTTTGGCGCAATATCAAAACAATGAATACATTAATTTTGAACAAGTTCCTGTTTTTGATGAAGCACTTGTTTCAACATCAATTTTTCATATTGACAAAAGAGAAGCAGAAACAGATTTAAAATATACGGAATTTTACAAAGAGCTTGTAACCAATGAAATATTTGAGAAAGAACTATCAAAACGAGTTGTAATTTACCCAAAAGATTATTTGAAAAATTCATCTTGGTTATTTACTACCAAAACAGAAGACAAAATTTTAGAAAAAATAAAAAAAGCAGGCAAACCATTAAATGAAATTTCTACAATTGATATTAGAATGGGGATAAAAACAGGTTACGATGATGCCTTTATAGTTAATGAAGACATTTATAACATTTTATCTAAAAAGAAAAAGAATAAAAATATTTTCAGACCACTATTACGAGGCAAAGATATTAACAAATATACTTATGATTTTCAAAATATTTGGCTGTTATTCATTCCTTGGCATTTTCCTCTTCATAAAAATTCTAAAATAACCAGTTGTAGTTTAGATGCAGAAAAAGCCTTTCAAAAAGAATATCCTGAAATCTATCAGCATTTTTTTAAATATAAAAAAGCCCTACAAAATAGGAGTAAATCAGAAACAGGAATAAGATACGAATGGTATGCTTTACAACGATTTGCGAATTCATTTTACCATTTTTTTGATAAAGAAAAAATTATTTGGGGATTAATTTCAGGAATTTGGGGATTTGCATATGATACTAAAAGTAATTTTGTTTCAAGTGCCTCATATTTTCTTATTTCCGAAAAAATACCAGTAAAATTTTTACTTGCATTATTCAATAGTAAATTATTTCAATTTTATTTCGACAAAACAGGAGAATATACGGCAGGTGGAGCTTATGTTCTAAAAAAGAAAAATGTAGAAAAATTTATAATTCCTACACAAAAAATGAATTATGAACCATACATTAAATTGGTTAATAAAATACTTCTCGCTAAAAAGAAAAATAAAGAAACCTCAGAATTAGAAACTAAACTAAATAAAATGGTTTATAAAATTTACGACATAACAGAAATAGAACAAGAAGAGATTGAAACTATTTTGATAAAAAGAAAAATAAAATAAGTGCATATTATTGTAGAGCATACGGGTTGCAAAATTTAGATAAGTTCTAAAATTATTTTGTTGTTAGAAACAACCTCAATAACTCTAAACCATGGCTAAGTTTATTAAATATAAAAAAATATAATATTCTTATTCTGAGGTGTAAAACAATTATTTATTATTAATTGCTCATTACCTTTATTATCCAACCTCTTTAATTTGAATTGTTTTGAAATTAACATACTTACATATTCTTGCTTATTTGCTGATATTTAGTAATATACAAGCACAGACTGTTAAAGAAATCTCATCTCACCCCGATTTTAATCCAGATTTAAAACCTTTCTATCACGGTGTAGCTTCTGGTGATGCCAAAGATGATAGAGTAATTATTTGGACAAAAATTACTCCTGATATTTTATTGGATAGTATTATTGTGAAATATTATATATCAGCAGATAGCAATTTTATAGAAGACGTTTTTTCTGGTAATTTTAAAACAAACTTGGAAATTAACTATACTATAAAAATTGATGCAGTTAATTTAGTTCCAAACACAAAATATTATTATTATTTTGAAGCACTTGAAAATAAATCAATTATAGGAAAAACAAAAACTCTTCCTGCAAAAGGTTCTTTAAATGAAGAATTGAAAATTGCTGTTTTTTCTGGTTCAAATTATAATGCAGGATACTTTAATGTCTATAAATCAGTGGCTAATAATCCAGAAGTTGATGCTGTTTTTCATCTTGGCGATTATATTTACGAATATGCAACTAATGGATACGGTAAACATAAAAACAGAGCTTTATTTCCTGATAAAGAATTAATTAGCTTAGACGATTATAGGAAAAGATACTCACATTATCGTCTGGACAAAGATTTGATGCTTGCACACCAAAATTTAACTTGGTATGTTGTTTGGGACGACCACGAAACAGCAAATAATTAGTGGAGTAATGGTGCTGAAAATCATAATATTGATGAAGGAAATTGGCAAAATAGGATGTCTGCTGGCAAAAAAGCTTTTTTTGAATGGATACCCATACGAGAAAATTTTTCGGATAGCATAATATATCGTAACTTCATGTTTGGCAGTCTAATAAATTTTATTTTTCTTGATACAAGACTTGTTGGTAGAAATTATGCAAGAGGTCTTGATAATGCCGACACAAATAAAACAATGCTTGGCAAACAGCAATTTGAATGGTTTACAAATCAGCTTTATAACTCACAAAATACCGATACTACCGTTTGGAAAATTGTAGCCCAGCAAGTAATGTTTGCTCTGCTACTAATTAATAAAAAAGCAATAAATCCTGACCAATGGGACGGCTATCAGCATGAGAGAGAGCAAGTTTTGGAATTTATACTAAAAAATAATATTAAAAATGTAGTAATTTTAACTGGCGATATTCACACTTCTTGGGCTAATGAAATTTATTTGGATAAAACAAAAAAACGAAAAAAAAGAGATTTTGAAAATATTATTCCTGAATTTATTACTCCAAGTGTAACCTCGCCCTCGCTTGGTAAAATTACAGCTTTTTTTGGCAAAATTTTCATAAAATCATTTTTTAGGCATGTTAATTTTGTTCAGCTATCCAAAAGAGGATTTGTGTTATTGAATGTAAATAAGGATTTTGTAAAAGCAGACTGGTATTTTGTAAGCACAATCAAAAAACGAGATTTTACTGTAAAACATGCTCATACCGAAATAGTTAGTGCTTCTGGAAATTAAAGAGTCAAATTTACAGGGACTCCTAAAAACTAAAATATCAAGGCTTTCAAAATGTTTGTA
This sequence comes from Bacteroidales bacterium, assembly GCA_029932195.1. GTDB lineage: Bacteria > Bacteroidota > Bacteroidia > Bacteroidales > JAOZQN01 > JAOZQN01. Next base: position 21,490 of record JAOZQN010000037.1, read on the forward strand.
TATAATCGGCACTAATAACATTTTTCAATTATAGGAGTCCCCCTTTAATAATTTTAAGACTTCTCTTACAGTAAATATTTTACGACTTTTTTTAGTTTCTAATTTTCTAACAGAACGTCCACTCTGATAAGTGTATTTTTGCAAAAAATCTTTATTAGTATCCGCAAAAGTTGTTATTTCTATAGGGCACTCCTAAAAACTCAAAAATCAAGGCTTTCAAAATTATTAAAGTTTG
>JAOZQN010000412.1 GCA_029932195.1 Bacteroidales bacterium
AGATAACACACTGTATGATTGCTTATTACCTATTTCCGTCCAGAGACTAAGTATAAGAAAGCCTTTTCAAAATTTTCAAGCTGTCCGTAAACTTCTGAATAATGCTTATAAATCATATTGATATCATCTGTGTCATTTGACTCAACAGATAATAAATATGCTTTATCCAAATATTCTAATGCTTTATGTGGCATTTCTTGTTTTATGTATAACTTTGCATAGTTTCTGTAAAGCGACTTTTTATGTGCTAAATTGTTGTTTTTTGTTGCAATCTTAGAAGCTTTATCAAGATATGTTATTGCACTGTCAAACATTTCAGCTTTAATATACATATTTCCAAGATTTATTAGATTCCCAAAGATTAAATCACTACCTTTTAAACTTTCTGCAATTGGAATTGATTTTTTATAGTATAAAATGGCTGAGTCTACATTATTAACATTATTGTATATATCTCCAATACTTGTCAGTCTGTATGCTTTGTCGTATAGATTTTCATTTTGAGAGATATTTATAGCTTGGTGTATATATTTAATTGCTTTTTCATTTTGATTTAATTTGCGATAAGTATTTCCTATCTCCGTATATGTTTTGGCAATTCCGGCAGTATCAGTTGTTGTTTCGAATATGTCTAATGATTGAAAATACAGTGTCATCGCTTTTTTATAATTTCCTATGTTTTTATAAGTTGTTGCAAGATTAAAAGTAGCTCTGGAATATGAAATAGTGTCATTTATGCTTTTATATATCTGAATAGCACTGTCGGAGTATGAAATTGCATCACTGTATTTACCAGCTCGTTCTGATGCAGCTGCAATATTTTGATAACTTGATGCTGTATTTTTTGGTTTTTTGAGTTTTTTGTCAATACTTAGTGCTTTTTTAAAATTTTGTATTCCAGTTTGGTAATCTCCTTTGATAGAATAAATAACTCCAATCGCATTATATACACCAGATTGTAATTTCTTATCATGTTTTTTTGCAATTTTAAGACTCTTATTAGCGTAATAAAGAGCAGTATCAGTATTCGTCATTTTATATTTCCATGCAATTTCTTTTAGTAATTCTCCTTTTTCACGTTCATTTTTAGTTTTATTTAGTAGTAATTTAAGACTGTCAATTTTTTCTTGCTGAGCAAAAGTTATTGTTGCAAAAAAAAGTGATATAATTATCAATGTGATTTTAGTTTTCATTTTTTTTAGTTTTTTTTAATAGAGGTCTTTCCAATTAGAATTTAAAATCATCATTGATTATTAGATAGTTGCAAGTCTGTAGTTTTCGTTAAATTTGTTAGAGCCTATTAAAAGTTCTTTCCTTTTAGCAAAAGCTTCTATTAAATTCTAAAGGGCTTAATAAAAAACACCTGTATTGATTATCAGTAATTTACATATTTTTTAATTAGAAAGATGTCTAATGTATGACTTATCTTCATTTACTGAAGTTAAGTAAAGAAAAAAAAATAACATAAGATTCTTTTAAATTTTATAATACGCTTTGATTTCTATATCTTTGCAAAAAAAAGATATGGAAATTAGCAATATAGAAATAAAAAAACAGTTCTTTGATAATTTGAATGAACGCCAAAAAAGACATTATGCAGCTATAGAAGCTTCTAATTTAGGTTATGGAGGTCAATTAGCTGTAAGTAAAGCATTAGGAATTGACCAAAACACAATCCATAAAGGTCATCTTGAATTATTATCTAAAGATACTATACCTGAAAACAGGATACGTAAAACTGGTGGAGGTAGAAAAAAAAGTTCAAGCTGAATTAATAGCAGATTTTCAAGAGGTTATTTCTAATTATGAGGCGGGGCTTCCTAATAATTATGAGGTTAAATGGATTGGCTTACTTCCCGGACAAATTATCAAAAAATTATATGAAGTTGGTATAGAATTAAGTCTGTATATAGTTAAAGATCTGCTGAATATATTAGGATATAAAAAACGGAAATACTCGAAAGAACAGTCCATAGGGATACCAGAAAATAGGAATGCTCAATTTGAGAAAATAGCCAATTTAAAATCTTTTTTTTTATTGCATAATTTACCGATTTTGAGCATAGATACCAAAGCAAAAGAACCATTAGGAAATTTTGACCGTAGCGAAAGATATTTTGGAAAGGAAAAACGTAAAGTCAATGATCATGATTTTACCAGCAAAGCCTCAGGTGTTGTTATTCCTCATGCCTTATATGATGTAGCTGACAATAAAGGATATGTAACTTTGGGAACGAGTAAAGATACCTCTGAATTTGTATGTGATAACATTTTATGGTATTGGCAGAATAAATTGCAATGGAAATACCTTGATGCTGATACTATGCTAATACTATGCGATGGTGGTGGTTCAAACTCTTGCAACCATTACATTGTAAAACAAGATTTAGCGAAACTTGCTAGATCCTTAAACATAAATATTTTAGTTGCACATTATCCTGCATATTGCTCTAAATGGAATCCTATTGAACATAGACTTTTTTGTCATTTGCACAGAGCCTACGAAGGCTCTATATTTCATAACATTCAAATTGTCAAAGAACTTACTGCCGAAACATCAACTAAAACAGGTTTAAAAGTTGATGTAAGAATTAATGATAAAGAATATAAAACAGGAAGAAAATATGACACTGATTTTAGAGAAAACATTGATAAATATATTCAATTTGATGACGAGATTCCAAAATGGAATTATCTAATTTATAAGAATTAAAAATCGGATGTTATTTTTTTTTCATTACTAAGCTATTATTATTATTATTATTATTTGGTTGTAATCAGACATTTGAAGTCTGTATCTGAAAATATGTGTTTTTTATTATTTCAATAAGTTTTTCAATTCCAATCTAATACCCCCATTTATTTGTATAAGCATTAAAAAATGTTACTCCAACTTTTACACGAATATCGGCAGCCGAGGCGGTGTTGTCGGCTGTAACAGCAAAAACTCCAAAGCGAAAGAGCTGTTTTTTTATTTTCACCACACGCTCCAATCCTGCAAATGCCTCTACGTGATAAAAATCTTGATTAGGAATATTTAGCGTTCCTGCACCTCCTGCAAGGGTTAATTTCAATAATTTTACAAGTGGCACTTTGTTTAAAATAGTTCCGTTAAAATGATGAATATAATTGGCTTGCAAAAATTCGTTATTTGTATTTAGGGTGTAACCAAGTAACTGCATAGACAAAACAGGGTCGGAGAAAAAATACATATCCGAACCTCTAAAATATTTGTGTTCCAAGACTCTCAAATCCGATTTGTTGGCAAAAATTCCAACTTTTGCCTGCCAACGAGACTCTCCCAGTCGGGCAAATTTTATGTCGTCTCTTGCTGCAATTTCGATGTAATCAAAATCCACTTCGCTACCAAACATATTAGGAACTCCTTTTCTATAAATGAAAATTATTTCTGGAAAATCTGTTCCAAGAATTACTTTCTTATTCTTTTTTATAATATATTTTTGTCCTATTCTATACTTAAATTCCAATTTAAACTCACTCTTTACATATTGCTCAAAATCAATAGGTTCGTTCAATTCTCCAAAAACTAATTTAGACCATTCTGCCAATTGTATATCCGTTATTGGCAACTGATTAGAATAAACAAAACTAAGCTCTACAAACAACCCATTAATAACTTCCATTCTTTGTTTGATACCAAAAGTCTTGTTTCTCACATAGTTACTACGACTAAAAGTTTGTTCTATCGAAGCAAAATTATTTATCATATCGTAATAATCGCCGACATCAATATAAGTTCTCACAAATTTTTTCGGGAAATAAGTCAGCCCAATACCAAATTTGCCTTTAATATCTTCATTTAAAAACCCATAATCAATACTTGTTTTGGTTTCTAAAAGCATATCATTTTTAAATTCTTTATTGTAATAAAAAGGTAATTTATGCCTGTATCCACCTACTCCGAGCGGAACTACTTGTTCTGGCAAACCACTAATATAGAATGTATTACCTGTATAATGATTTGTATATCCAAAGCCTCGCAAGGGCAACCACCAAGTTACACGGTTAAAAATAGAGTCCTGTTTGTCCAAATATTCATCGCTTATGTAATATTCTTGTAAACTATCACTTACATCTATAAAGCTTAACTCTCTGTCTTTTAAAGTGATAAGTCTATTTTTTGACCAATAAAGAGAATCTTTATCAAAAGCATCTACCTCGTAGGTTATAATTTCATTATTAAATTTAACAGCTTTAATATCTTGATTTACAATATAATCCTTTCTAATAATTTTTGTATTTCCAAGCACCTTTTTTTTGCCGTCTTTTATGGTATAAATAATATCCGTTCTTGTTGGCAAATAAACGCTATCGTTTATTTTTTCGTAATTTTGAATTATATTAAAATTTTCGTAAAGCGACAGAACTCCCTCGTTTATAGATAAGTCCACCGATACCAATGCCCAAGTGCTGTCTTCTATAAAAATATGACCATAAAATAATGCTCCAAGTTTATTTAGCGGCATAACCTTTATTTTATTGATTTTTACGCCGTTTTGAACGAAAGAATAATCAAATTCGTATTTATAATAAATACCTGAATTTGAGGCAATTGGGGAGATAAGAGCTTGTTCGCAAAGAGAAGGGAATTTTAGCATACTTTTATAAAAGTTAAAATTTCCACTGGTAGAATTTTTGTAAAAAACAAAAGGGTCTTCGCTATGATATTGTTGCGGTGCTACATCGTGTTCGCCATATTCGGCACTTACTCTAAACGACCTAAGTGGTTTGTTTTCAGTGTAATTATGATATGCAATAATATTTTCCTTAATTTTTTCGGGTCTTTTAAAATAGGTAATTGCTACATATTCTATCAAGTTTAATTTCTCTTTTTTTAGGTAGGTCTCAAAATCCTGCTCATTTTTTGTGCTATCCACTATTTCCTCCTCCGATTCGTTCTCTATTGATGTTTTTATATAAGATTTACACTCATAATTTTCTACACTTGTAAGATAAAATTTCCGTTTTTGTTTTGCTAACTTTACAATTCGTTTGGCTTTATTTACTTTGTTAGAAACTATCTCAATATCAGCAATTTGGATGTCAGACTCTTCAAGAACAACATCAATCTTCAAATTTTCTTTTCTTTTTATAGTTACAATTTTTTCCACATTTTTGTAGCCAAGAAAGCTGTAAACCAATGTATGAGTTCCTTCTTTAAGTTCTATAAAATAATTTCCGTTAAAATCTGCTGCAACTCCATAGGTTGTGTTTTTTACATAAACCGTAGCAAATGACATGTTTACAGAGTCGGTATCCATTATTTTACCCGAAATAGTTGAAGACAACGCAATTTTACTTAAAAAAATTAGTGCAAAAAGCACAAAAAAATATTTTAATTTCATAATATAATCAATTAGAATATTCACCCTCTCACTTTATGTGAGAGAGTGAATAAATTTCAGTAATAAGACGCAAAAATAGTTAAAAAGTTACACTTTTTACAAAAAAAGGATTTTTTAACAAAAAAGCCAAAGTTTTTATCCTTTGGCTAATCTTTTTATGGTTTACAGTCAAATATTGTGATGGAATAATGCCGTAGGCATGATATTTATGT
>JAOZQN010000413.1 GCA_029932195.1 Bacteroidales bacterium
ATTTTTTAACTTTTTGATATTTAAGATGTTATAAACTCCGAAACTTCAGTAATTATACTCAATATATTATCGGAATAAATTATCATTTAGGGAAAAAAACAAGATGAAAAAAACTATTTTAATATTTTTTTTATTGTTATTATCAAATTTGCTGTATTCTCAACTATTTGTAGAACAAGAGCAAATTCCAAAATTTATTTTTGGTTTTCATTCTAGTGGACAAATTGAAAATATAAATTATAATAATACCTACCTTTATTTAATAGAAACAGAACCACATATTAGCTTTTATCCTATAAAACATCTTGGTTTTGGTTTTATGTTCAACTATATGTACACAAAAAGCAATTTTGTTTATTATCCGTCATTTTATAGTTATGGAATTTTTGTAAGGTATTATTTTGGATTTCAAATTAACAAGTTAATTTTAGATAGATTTAGCTTTTTTATGGAAATAGATTATAATAGAGCAAATTATCAAGTAATTGAAAAAGGAGTATATCCCACTGTTTATGATAAAGCAAATCAATCAATTATTAATATTCCAATAGGTTATCAATTTAGAATTTGGAAAGGTTTATTCTTTGAAACATGTTTTGAATATTCAATGTATGTAAACGGAATACAACAAATTAATCCCCGAATAGGTATAGAATACCATTTTAATAAAACAAAAAAATAAAATTACACAATATAGTATATTCAAAAAATTACGGTTTTTATTTTAATAAACATATCTATAAAAAAATCAAATTACAGATATGAAATATTAGAATTAAAAAATTGCATTTTTTTATTCGGTGCTATAATATTGTAATGCCGAATTGCTGGGTAAAAAAATAGCCCTGCCATTGTCTTGCAAGTCATTGTGTTTGTACGGTAAGATAATTGACTTTGGAAAGTTTGTGAAACGATTGTGCGGACTTTTGATATTTCACCTTCATACCTAAACACAACGCTCTGCAAGAAATAAGCGTTCGCAGGATTTGTAGAATGGAAAAAACTTTCAACTTAATAACTCTTTTACCAAACAACTCTTGCTCCTGAGAGTTTTGCCAATTCTATTTTTATTTTAGATAAGATATTATTTTGTTGCAAAAGTTCTTCTAAGTTTTTAATATCATCTTCGGAAGTCATTTTTTTCATTTTTTCGTTGTTGTTGCTTATTGCCATAATAATAATTTTGAGCTTAAAAGTAACCATTGCTTTAGGAACATCTTCTTTGTAGGTCATTTCTGGTGTTTTTACTATACTACCTTTTTTGCCCCAAATTTTACTCGGAGTATGACTTATGCCCATAAGTTCGGAAGTAATTCCACTAATTTCTGGCGAAGGGTGATGCAAAAATTCATTTATATCTACATCGGAATATTCTAAAATTTGTTTCTTGTAGAGTTCAAAAACTTGTTTGTAAACGAGGTTCTTAAATTCTAAGTCATCGTTTTGTATTTCCGAAATTATATAATTATCAACAGCTTGTTTTAATGTATTATCATCTTCTTGCTCTGCGTCCTCCAATGTTTTGTCCCCAAAATTTAACAGATAATAAATTATAGCTTTTTCTTCTGGTTTTGAAGTAACAGAATCTACAAAGGCAGGAATTTTTGGAGTTTGTTTTGATTTTTTATCTTCAAACTTTTTCTTATATTCAAATTTTGTGCTTCTTTTATCAAGAACTTTATTTATCTGATCATAAATACTTTGCTCATCAATATCTAATATTTTACTTGTTTCTTTTATGTAAACAGAGCGTTTTATAGAATTAGGAATTATTGCTATTGAGCCAACAATATCTGTGATAACTCTTGCTCGGTTAATTGGGTCGTCCTCAGTTTCTTTGAGTAATAATTTTGATTTAAAAGTAATAAAATCTACCTCATTTTCTTTTATATAATTTTCTAAATCAGTTTTGCCAAGTTTTTTCGCAAAAGAATCTGGGTCTTGGTCTTCTGGTAGTGGCACAACTCGGACGTTCATTTCCTGTTTTAGAACTAAATCTATACCTCGCAAAGCTGCTTTAACGCCAGCCTTGTCTCCATCAAAAATAAAAGTTAGATTTTGAGTAAATCGTCTTACAAGAGCAATCTGATTTTCGGTAAGCGAAGTCCCTGATGAAGCCACAACGTTTTCTACACCAGTCTGATACATTGAAATAACATCGGTGTAACCTTCTACAAGATAGCATTTATCTTGTTTAACAATTTGGCTTTTGGCATAATAAATTCCATATAGGACATTACTTTTATGATAAATTTCCGACTCAGGAGAATTTAGGTATTTGGCAGTTTTTTTATCCGAACGTAGAGTTCTACCTCCGAATCCGATAACCTTACCTAACAGACTGTGAATAGGGAACATGACTCTGCCATTAAATCTGTCAAATTTGTTGTTTCCCGATACAATTGTTAGCCCTGTTTTTTCCAGAAAAGTTAGCTTGTAACCATTACGTTGTGCCGAGTCTGTAAAAGCAGCATATTTTTCGGGACAATATCCGAGTTGAAATTTTGCAATAATTTCGTCGGTAAAACCTCTCTCTTTAAAATACGACAATCCAATTGCTCGCCCAGTAGAGTCTTTAAGCAAAGTATCCGAAAAATATTTTTGTGCATAAGCCGATACAATCATCAGGCTGTCTCGTTCCTTACGCTGTTCTTTTTGCTCATTGCTCTCTTCCTTCTCTTCTACAACTATATTGTATTTTTGCCCAAGATATTTTATTGTGTCCACAAACGATAAATGTTCGTGTTTCATAATAAAACTAACGGCAGTCCCCGATTCGCCACAGCCAAAACATTTAAAAATTCCTTTGGCAGGCGACACCACAAACGAGGGAGTCTTCTCGTTGTGAAACGGACAGTTTCCTTTATAATTAACACCAGCACGTTTGAGGGTTACAACATCTTGCACCACTTCTACAATATTGGCGGTATCAATTACTTTTTGAACTATGGGTTGTGGTATCATAAAATGTTATAATCAGTAAATTTTAATTTTCAAAAGTAAAGTATTTTTTCAAATTTACAAAAACTGTAATGAATTAAGATATTTGTTAGTTGCTTTTTTAGAAAGTTATGATGATGAGTAATTAGCTGATTGAAAGTAGAGTAGGGGAGAGAGGGTAAATAATAAGTTCATATAAAACAATTCACATTGAAGTCAAGATAGAAATTCCTGACTAAGGTAAAAATAAAACCGAATCCACTTATCATACTACTTAAACCCACAAGCGTTTGCAAAACCTTGTGGCGTTTTAGTTATAATGAAATTAATTTTACTTTTTCGCCTCAAGAAATGGATTATACATCATTATTGCATGATTTTCAACAAGTATTTCTTCATTTAACAAATCACCGTCTTTTTCTATTTTCACAATTTGATTGTGGCGAGAATAACCACCCCAGTATTGCTGTTTCATTGAATGGTTTCTTGCCTCTATTTTGTAAGAATTGTTTATTTTTTCTGCACATAATAATTGTCCGTTTAAGTGTGTTTTATCAAGCCACAAATTTATTTGAAAAGGGAGTTCTGTATCATTTTTTATTTGCAAATCAATATAATTATATGATAATGTTGCTCCTGCACCAAAAGGAACTTTTCTATTCACATCAGGAAAAACATCAAAACCGTGTCTATATCTTTCGGTGATTTTTAATGGCGAATGTGCAAAAATCCAAAAGAGCAGGTTCCCTAATTGGCATAAGCCACCACCAATATCTTTATTTAATTTTCCTTGATTTAAGATAAGTCCTTCCAAGTATCCTTTTTGTTTTGTTGGTCGTCCCACAAGTTTCCAGATAGAGAAGGTTTCATCTGGTTTTATAATAATTTTATCAATATGCCTAATTGCCAATTTAAGATTCGTTCTTTTATTTTCTTGCAAATACATATCAACATCTTTAAGCGGGCGGAGTATCATTGATTTGTGGCTAAATATTAAATTATCAAACAAGATAGAGTTTTTGGAAGTTGCCCATTTCTTATCCGTAAAAATCCAATTAAATTTACGTCTTAAAATATAATACTCTTTTCCAAACAGCTGTCTTAAATAACTTCTTTCTATGGGTTTCTTTATTTCTTTCATTTTAAGCTAATTAGTGTGCGTCTATAAAATAATAATTGTTAAATTGTTTTATTGCTAAATTGTTGCTACCAATGAATGGTTGGATAGCTTTGATTATTAAGGTGATATGTTGCTAAGTCTTTACAGGACGTTACTAAGTGTTGAGTTGGTGTTTAAATATTTCAACACTTTCCAACGTGCTATTTTTATTGCCAAAGGCAATAAAAATAGCACTTGGAAACGTGTTGAATTGATAGTCAATGCTCAACCTAAGGTGTTAAAAATTTGATGTTTTGTGAAAAAAAGTTCGTTCTATTTTTAAGGTAAAAAATATTTTCATAACAGTCGTATTAGTCTGTTATACAATAGTTTTAAGAGAATAGTAATGCTTGGAGTTTTTCAAAAAGTGGAACGAACTTTTAACTTGATAACTTTAAACTTTTAACTCCTTAAGTTCAACCTTACATGGGTAGCCAACACTTACTTACCGTAAATAACATAATCGTTGTATTTTGCTTCATGAGTTTCTCCCCAAATAACTCTACCTATTTCACAATAATTAATAAGTTCGTCGTATATTTTGTTGGCAAAAACAATACGTTTATGTGTGGCAATATTCCTTTTTTCAATCATAATAGCTTTGTTCTCAATAGCATTGTCGAATAGGTTATTTGCAATTTCTATTTCTGAAATTATAATTTCTATGGCATCGGAGGAGCTGTTATCAATAAACCGTGCTGTTCGGACAACGCTGTTGGCAGAACGGTGAAGTTGTAAATCGTTCATTCTGCTCAGTTCTTTTATTCGCAAGTTTTGATACACATTAGATTTTATGCCAAAATATTGTTTAATAAATAAAGATAGTTCTTTTATTTTACCTCTTACTTTGTTGGCAAGTTCGTCTTTTTCAGATGTTGCTGCTGTAACTACCCCAAGCAATTCTTGGTCTATTTGTAAGTCGTCAAAATTATTTACACTCTCTTTAAATGCAATTATTTGTTCGGCAGTAATGTTAAAACGGTCAAACTCTGCAATATCTCGCATTATTGTATTCGCCTTTTGTTTGCAAATGCCCGATAATTCAGCATAACTCATATTAAAATTGATTGTTCTATTTTTTTGTTTCATGTTTTTAGAATACTTAAAAATTGAAATTTATATTTAGTTATTAGCTTTTGGCTGTTAGCTATTTGCTGAAAGGATAAAGACATTACTAAATACCTACGGCATGTTAGTAAGTCAGCAATACACTTACTAACGTGTAGATTGCATCTTGAAATTTTTAGCACTTTTAGGTGTAAACCAAAATAAATTAGGTTATCTGATTTTTTTGCCTCAGTCAGGTGTTTTTCACCTGATTGCATTTACACACATTTATTTGTGGGTCTGCGTGCAGGTGAAAAACACCTGCACGAGGCAAAACTTCATAATTTTATAATTTCATAATTTCTGATTATAACGGATTTTGTTGAAATTATAAATCATTGAATTTTAGGTGTTTT
>JAOZQN010000414.1 GCA_029932195.1 Bacteroidales bacterium
TTGGCTTTTGGCTGTTGGCTGTTGGCTGTTGGCTTTTGGCTTTTGGCTGTTGGCTTTTGGCTGTTGGCTTTTGGCTGTTGGCTTTTGGCTGTTGGCAGTTGGCTTTTGGCTTTTGGCTTTTGGCTTTTGGCTTATTTTTTATCGCTTTGCGAAGCCAATCGCCAACAGCCAATAGCTAAATTACAACTTGTTTTTCAGTCGTCTTTTTAGCTGGTATTGAAGTATCTGCATTTTCTCTTTTTTTATCAAATTCAGACAATAGAGAGTCTTCTGCTTTTTTAGAAAATTCATTACTATATTTTTTAACCGAACGCCATTTTTGATTTTCTTTATTTAGAGTCCTCCTCTACTAATAATAAATATGCGTCGGCTTCGTCGTAAGGTTCTGTTCAGGTCATAAATTTATATTTTTCTTGCAGCAAAGTCATTTCTATAGTTCTAAAATCTTTCCATGTTTTGTAATAATCTTCCAAATCAACAACACCTTTTAAAATAACAATTATAATACCTCCAAGAGCAGCAATTACTTGGAATACAGTAGATAAAGTAAATATTGGTTTTGATTTTATAACTTCTTTTTTCACCTCTCTTACTACTCCTTTTTTTACTCCAGCTACAACTACTGTATCTACTGAAAAGTCGGGAAAACTTTTTAGACAAATATTAATTTAATTGATTAATAGGACATTAAATAAAATAGAGTTAATTCTATTTTTGCCTGATAATCAGACTATTAATAATTACAAGAAAAGTTTTCCCGACTTTTCAGGTATCTACTATTTCTTCTTTAACGTTTTCTATTACTAAATTTGATTAAAAACTTTGGTAGTGTAACAAAGCGGCAACTACTATATAGAGCTGATAATAAACACTTTACAAAAGAGCATTTTTCATAATGTTGATAACTTATCAAATACAAACATAACTAATACTCTGAATATTAGTAGAATAGATTTTATTATCCAGTAAAAAAAACAATGTTTTATTTTTTTAAATTTGTATTCAGTTAGTTTTTAACATATTAGAGTAGCTACCATTTTGCAACACTACCAAAACTTTTATTTATTTGTTGAAAATCAAAAAAAGATTGATGCTGTAAATAACAATCTTTTTTTTAGAGCAATCCTTTTATGTATAAAAACAATAACGGTTTACAGTCAAATATTGTGATGAAATAATATTTTAATCAATCCAGTAGAGACGTTGCATGCAACGTCTCTACAAATAATTGTATGAAATAAATATTATTTTGATTATCAATATTATAATTAAATTTTCAGATTAACATTTCATCACAATATTTGACTGTAAATCAAACAATAATATATAGAATTAATAAAGTATTACCAAACTAATATATCAAAAATACTATTCCAAACTTCCAACTTCTTTTTCTACTGCCTCTAAAATTTCGCAAGATTTTACGAGTTCCTTCATTTTTGTATGGTCTTCGTATAGTGGGCGGTCAATATCCAAAAATTTAACATGTTTACGGATAATTTCTTTAGCTTTTGTAGTTCCTTTTCCAAAATTATATTCTCTAAAATCAAGTGCCTGAGCAGCAGCCATGAGTTCTATTCCAAGTATTCCGTAAGCATTATCAAGAATTTGGAAATTTTTGATAGCCGTATTCATTCCCATAGAAACAAAATCTTCTTGGTCGGCAGCCGCCGGGATTGATTGCACAGAGGCAGGAGCAGATAAAATTCTTTGCTCAACTATCTGCATATCAGCAGTATATTGGCTTAACATTAGTCCCGAAAACATACCAGCACCTTTCGTTAAAAAAGCAGGAAGTCCTACACTCAGGGCAGGATTAGTCAAGCGGTTAAGTCGTCGTTCAGACATTACTGAAACCATTGTAATAGCGGCACTTATCATATCCATAGGAAGTGAAACAGGTGTTCCCTGAAAATTTGCACCCGAAATTTGTGTATCGTCATCTGGAAGAAAAATTGGGTTATCCCCTACTCCATTCAATTCAATTTCTACTTGCGAGCGAGCGTAGGCAAGAGCGTCGTGAGCAGCTCCAATAACTTGTGGCGTAGAACGCATAGAATAAGCATCTTGCACTTTGCATGCAACTTTATATTCAGCTAAATCGCCTCCAGCAACCATTGTTCTGATAGCTTTTGCACTTCGCACAGACCCAACAAAACCTCTAATTTTGTGTAATCTTTCGTCGTAAGGTTTCATATTTGCTTTTAGAGCCTCTAGCGACATTGATGCAGCAATTTCTGCCTGTTTCAACCATCTATTTGAGTCATAAATCATTATCGCACTCATTGCAGTTAGCACATTTGAGCCGTTAATTGTTCCTAGTCCGTCTCTGGCATGAAGTCCAGGAATTTCAATTCCAGCTTTGTCCATTGCCTCTTTTCCTTGCAATAATTCTCCGTCTAAAAATGCTTTTCCTTCTCCCATTAACAACAAGGCTATCTGCGACATAGGGGCTAAATCGCCCGACGCACCAACCGAACCTTTCTGACAAACAAAAGGAGTTAGTCCTTTGTTCAACATTTCCACCAAAGTGAGAGTTATTTCTGGTCTAATTCCAGAATTTCCGTGTGCATGGACATTTATTCGTCCTAACATTGCTCCTCTAACGTATTCTACTGGAGCTGGGTCGCCAATTCCTGCGGCATGATTATAAATTAAATATTTTTGAAAATCTTTAACTTGGTCGTCGTCTAAAACAACTTCCGAAAATTCTCCAATACCTGTATTTACTCCATACATTATTTCGTGTGCAGCGATTTTACGCTCAAGCATTGCTCTACATTTTTTTATTCTTTGCAAAGCGTTGGGGTGTAGTTCTACTTTTTGGTTATTTCTTGCTACATTAACTACGTCTTCTACGGTTAAATTTGCTCCTGTAATTACGAATGACATTTTTTTATAATTTAAGGGTTTAAGTTATTCTATAGTCTAAAGTCCATAAAGCAATAAAGTTAATAGGTTAAAATTCAGGGTTTCAATGAAATTACTATCCTTAGCATAAAACCCTGATTCTTATATGTTTAGTTTTTTTGTTTTTATTTTATTCCTTTTTAAACTAAGCTCAAAATTATAAAATAAAATTAATAATTTGCATTATTTTTAGTGATTTTAATCATTTTTATAAGTTATAATAAATAAAAAATCAAGTATATTACAAAAAGACTAATTTTATTTGATATATTTGAAATCTAATTTTTAAATTAATATTTATGAAAAACATTTTAAAAACAACTGTATTTATTACAGTTATAGCTATTTTTTATGGCTGTGGAGAAAATACTACTTCAAAAACAGAACATACAAACGACTCTGTCAATGAAGTAATTGAAGAAAACAATAACAATCAACCAGTTGAAAATCTTGAAAAAACAGAAAATATAGAGGAAATTGAAAAAGAATTTACCATCAGTTGGAGATTCGAACAATATGGTGAAACGGAATATCTTGCACCTATTACAAAAATGATTATGAATATAAATGGAAAGGATACTGTTCTACTAGATTATTATGAATTTTCTGGCAATGAAATAACTGACGATGGCGAATACTTTGCTTTATACAAAATGCCAGAAAATACCTTATCTGCATTTTGGTCCTGGTATGGGGGCGGAGGTTACTATTATTATGTAATTCAGGAGCAAGACAAACTGGTTGTTATGAGAGCATTAACAGATGAGTCTCTGTCGCACGATGATTTAGTATATGAAATATTTAAGGAAATACCTGTTAGTGAGTTTAAATAATAAACATTATATTTCTCATCAAATACAAAATTAAAAAAAATTACAGAAAAATGTTTTTTTGTGATTTTTGATTTTAGATACTTTTTGAAAATAAAAAAGCTATAATTATAATAAAAAGATTAAAATTTATAACTTTGTTTTTTTATTAAAATCAAAAAAATGGAAATACTTTACGAGGACAATCATATAATAGCGGTAAATAAGGCTGCTTCTGAAATTGTGCAGGGCGATAAAACTGGAGATATTCCTCTAACAGAGATTGTTAAAGAATATGTTAAGAAAAAATATGACAAACCCGGAAATGTTTTTATCGGGCTTGTCCACAGGATAGATAGACCTACGAGTGGAGTGCTAATTTTGGCTCGCACAAGCAAGGCACTCACACGGTTAAACAAAATTTTTCAGACAAGAGAAGTTCGGAAAATTTATTGGGCAATTGTAGATAAACGTCCTCCAAAACACGAAGATACTATTAATCATTACCTTAAAAAAAATCAGAAGCAAAATAAATCTTATGCTTATGATAAAGAAGTTTCGGGGTCAAAAGAAGCGAGCTTAACTTATAAATTAATAAATAGCTCAGACCGTTTTCATTTACTTGAAATAGAGTTGCATACAGGAAGGCATCATCAGATTAGAGTGCAACTTTCTCACATTGGTTGCAAAATTCGTGGCGACCTAAAATATGGTTTTCCTCGTTCCAACAAAGACGCAAGTATTAGCCTACACGCCCGAAAAATAAGTTTTATTCACCCCGTTAAAAAAGAAGAGATAGAAATAATTGCTCCATTGCCAAAAGATAATCTTTGGGCGTATTTTGATAACTAAAAAACAATTACAAAGAAATTAGTCCATTTTTTATTGCGTATTTTACTAAATCAACTGTAGTTTTGAGGTTTAATTTTTCTAAGATATTTTTTTTGTGAGTTTCCACTGTTCGTGGGCTAATTGATAGTTTGTTTGCAATTTCTTTGTAAAGTAAACCTTCTACAAATAATTTTATAACTTCAATCTCTCGTGGACTTAGGGGGATAAGATGGTGAGAGTCATCTTCTTGTATCTTATTTGTAAAGCTGTTAAATACAACTTGTTGTATTCCGTTGCTGTAATAATTTTCGCCATTTTTTATTTTGCCAAGTGCCATCAAAAACTCTTCTTCCTGAATATCTTTTGATAAATATCCCAAGGCACCTGATTTTACTGCTTCATTTAGTGATTCTTTGTCGGTATTTGAGCTTAGAAATACAATTTTCACATCTGGATATTTCTCCGACATAATTTTTGCAATATCAAAACCTTGCAGACCAGGCATTTTTATATCCAAAACAAGAATATCTGGTTGGTTTTTTTTCAGATTTTCAAATAATTCGTTTGCCGAGTTTGCACTACAAAACAATTCAAACTCATCATTACCAATCAGATATGAGGCTACACCATCAATAACTATTTGGTGGTCGTCAACTATGGATATTTTTGTTTTTTTCATTTCCATGCTTCTCAAAGTTTTACGTCAAATACTGTTTCAATTGCTCTGCGAAATTCTATTAAATCTTGTTTCGATTTTGGATTTTTGAGCCATTCTGAAAAAGAATTAGTATTACCTTCTCCAAAAAGGTCTTTCAATAAAGTTATCTTATTATGTCTATCTTTGACAAGGTCGATATTGTTCAAATCTAATAATTTAATTAAATTTTTTGTTTCATTATCGTTATGTGCATATAGTGATGTTTTTGTATCAAAAATTAATCTTTCTTCAAAATTTTTCGACCTGTGCAATCAAAATTCCAGTAATGAAAAAAAAGAGGAATATTCAACATT
>JAOZQN010000922.1 GCA_029932195.1 Bacteroidales bacterium
ATATCTGTGAATTACGAAAACGTCCAGTTTTTATGCTCTAATTTTAGAGGTCTGTCATTATAAATAAAGTTATTACAATTTCAACAAAATCCGTTATAATCAGACAATTTTTACTTTTTGTATTTTGTAATCAAATAATACACAATCTAATAAGCAAATAAACAAATAAACCTTTTTTAGTATAATCATGGCAATCCTAAAATCAAGCCAATCATGGTTTAGACAATTATTCACAATATAAAACATAAAAAAGATGAAAGAATTAAATCTTGGGCATTCCGATTTTAAAGATATAATACAAAACAATAATTATTTTGTTGATAAATCAATGTTAATAAAAGAAGTATTAAAAGCACAGAAGGCAGTATTGTTACTTCCTCGTCCTCGCCGTTTTGGTAAAACATTGAATTTATCAATGCTACGCTATTTTTTTGATAAAAACGAACCAGAAAACAAAACACTTTTTAAAGATTTAAAAATTTGGCAAACAGGAGAAGATATAAAAAGGCATTGTGGTAAATATCCTGTAATATATTTAACATTTAAAGATGCAAAAGCAGATAATTGGCAAGAATGTTACGAATTAATAGTTTCTGAAATAGTAAATTTATATAAAAAGCATATTTATTTGTTGAAAACAGAAACTTTATATGATTTTGAAAAAGATATTTTTAATCAAATATTAAGAAAAACAGGCAGTAAGACTGATTATAAAAATAGCTTAAAACTATTAAGTGAATATTTGCAAAGATACCACAACAAAAAAGTTGTAGTTCTAATTGACGAATACGATACCCCCATACAAGCAAGTCATAATAAGTTTTACAAAGAAGCAATTTCGTTTATGCGTAGCCTGTTGAGCGGAGCATTAAAAGATAATAGTAATCTTTACAAAGGAGTAATTACAGGAATATTGCGAGTATCAAAAGAAAGCATTTTTACAGGGTTAAATAATTTAAGTGTTTACTCAATACTAGATGAAGAGTTCTCTGCTCAATTTGGCTTTACAGAGTTGGAGGTAAAACAAATTATTAAAGATTTTAACATAAAAACAGACTATTCAGAAATAAAAAGATGGTATGACGGATATAAATTTGGTGAAACAACAAAAATATATAATCCTTGGTCTATATTAAACTTTGTAGTTAGTAAGAACGAAAAATTTAAAACCTTTTGGACTTATACCAGTTCAAACGAATTAATAAAAGAACAAATAAAGAAGAAAGATGCAGAAAATATAAGAGAAGAAATATTAAAACTGATAAACGGAGAAAGCATAAAAAAAGACTTAGAAGCAAATTTTGTTTTTCCCGACTTATCTAAAAATATTGATTTATTCTGGACATTACTGACTTATAGTGGATATTTAACAACACGAAAAGAAATATCACGAAAA
>JAOZQN010000415.1 GCA_029932195.1 Bacteroidales bacterium
GGATGGAATGGACTTTGCCCAGAGGGTGATGATGGACAAGCTCTAACTGGTTGTGTGGCAACTGCTATGAGCATTATTATGTATTATTGGCAATACCCAATACAAGGAATAGGCTATCATTCATATTATCATTATGATTATGGATCAATAAGTGCTAATTTTGGACAAACAACATATATGTGGAATAATATGTTAGATGCTTCGCCAACATACTATAGTGCATTGTTATCACATCATGCAGGGGTTGCTGTAGATATGGGATATGGAGTAGAGTCTTCAGGTGCTTATTCGGAAGATGTGCCTAATGCATTAGATTATTATTTTGGATATGAAAATGCTTCTCATATCTCTAAAAGTAGTTACACACACACAAATTGGACAAATTTAATTAAAGCTCAATTAGATAATGGGTATCCTATATATTATAGTGGACGAGATGATGCTAATGGCGGACATGCTTTTGTTTGTAGTGGATACGATGATAGCGACAATTTTCATTTCAACTTTGGTTGGGGAGGTTCTGCTAATGGATTTTATACTTTGTATGATGTAGGGAGTTTTCACAACGACCAGGCTGCGGTAATAAATATTTATCCTACAGGTGATGATTATAATGTATCGGAAGTTGGTTATAATAATGCTCCTGCACAAAATTTTGTAGCAGAAGCACTTGAAGAGCCAACAGAGTTTTTTACAGTAGAAATGTCTTGGGACGCACCAGCAACAAAGGCACTTACAGGTTATGATATTTACAGAGGAACAGAAATTATAGAGTCTGACTTGTCTGTAGGAACAACAACTTATACAGATGCTACCTTAGAAAATGGAATTATTGAATATTATGCTGTAAGAGCAAAATATGACAATGGAGTAGCTTTAGCAAGTTCAGACCTAGTAGAAGGAGTATTTTCTGTAAAATTCTTGGCAAAAGATGCAGATACAGGCGATAATATTTTAGGAGTAATTATTCAGTTTAATGAACAAGAAAAAACAACAGGTTTTGTTGGAGCATTATTTTCTTTAACTCCATTTGGGCATAATTACGCATATACTGCGGAGAAGACAGGTTACATTCCTGTATCAGATGTAATACCATGTGTTTATCAAACAGAGGAATTTGACATAATAATGGGACAAGGTATTAATGATATTGTTGAAGTAACTAAAGACATAAATTTATACCCAAATCCATCAAAAGGAGGAATATTTAATATAGAAAATATTGTGAATAATTCACACCTTGTAGTATTTGATATAACAGGAAAAGCAGTTTATCAAGCTCAAATAGTTAATACTAATAAAGCTGTAATCAACTTATCTCATTTACCAAAAGGAGTTTATCAGATACAAATAAATAGCACAGAAAAACAAACAACGAAATCAATAATTATCCAATAATTATTAAAAAAGTAATATTATAATAAAAAAGGAGGATTAATTTCCTCCTTTTTTTGTATCGTTTTTATTAATTTTTATTTTTGAATATATTTATGAGTAAAAAAAATAACATAATAATTTACCTAATAATATTCCTTGCAGGATTTTCATTTTTAATTTACGAAGTAAGTTGGAATAGGTATTTATCATTAATACTTGGCACAACAGTAACAGCCTCTACAATAGTTTTGATGGCATTTATGGCAGGATTTGGTTTTGGCTCTTTACAACTCGGTAAGCAGGCAAACAAAACGAATAATCCCAAAAAGTTATTGGCAATAATGTTAAGTGGAATAGCAATTATGAGCCTATTAAATTTTTTTTTAATAGGAAAACTAATCCCTGCACTATACGGACTTTTTACTAATAATTTTATTGCCGATCTCATATTTTTCACACTAACATTTGTTCTTCTTTTGTTTCCTGCCTTCTTTATGGGAGGCGTTATACCATTGGCAAATAGGATTTTAATTGTAGATAATAAAAATATAGAAAAAAAACTTGGGACAATTTATGCAGTAGAAACTCTCGGTAGCACAATTGGAGGATTATTTGCAGGTTTCGTTCTACTTGGAACAATAGGACAATATAATACAATTTTTGTTGCAGTAGCCATTAACTTGCTGATTGCTATTTATCTAATGATAACTAAAACTACTCACAGGGTGGCTTCAAGCCACCCTGTGAGTAAACATCAGACAACAACTCACAGGGCGACTCAAAGTCACCCCGTGAGTAACTCAGAGAAAAATAAAAATAAAAAAATAGCAATTATTTCTACTTTTTTTATCGGATTTACAATCCTTGCACTACAAATTATTTGGCTACGAGTTTTTAAAATATATTTTACCAATACAAGCTACACTTTTTCATTAATAACAGCTTTTGTTATACTTGGTTTATCCATTGGTAGTTGGATATATAGGAAACGAGGAAATAACATCAAAAATAATGATATTATAATTTTACGCTCCATTATTCTAATAATTCTGTTTTCAGTTATCGGACTTATTATTTTAAAAAATATTCCCGAACTAATAATGTTTCCATTCAAAGAACTGAGTGAAAAAACAATTATTCGTCTATTTATAATTCCTCTAATAGCTTCAATATTAATAGTTTTACCACCTTCTATTGTGTCTGGTTTCACTTTTCCTTTAGTTTGGAAAATGTATTCCAATGGAGCAAAAAATATTAGCAAAAATGTGGGAAAAATATTAATGTTTAATACAATTGGCTCTGTTATAGGACCTGCCGTAGCAACTTTTTTCCTAATTCCGCTACTTGGCGTAGGAAAATCAATATTAATTATTGTGTTAGCAATGCTTGGGCTTGCAATTTATCTCACATTTATAATTAAACATAAAAAAATATCAATTTATAAAAATACACTTATTGGAATAAGTCTCGTTTTACTTATTTTTACACTCTTTGCAAACAAAATACAATTTGTTCCACCATCAATAAAAAAGTTTGAAAAAAAAATAATATCCTATAACGAAACAGTAGAAGGCACATTAATTTTGGTAGATGAACCAGAAAAAGGCATTTTTGGAAAAAGCACCTTTGTAAATAATAGTTCCGTTATTGGTTCAAACTACGATGCAATAAAAGCAGTTAAAATGGTTGGGCATATTCCTTTTTTTGCTAACTTAAAATGCGAAAAAGTTTTAATTATAGGTTTTGGAATTGGTGTAACAACTTCAGCAATAGCCTCACATTCCGAAGTGAAAAAAATTGACTGCGTAGAATTAGTATCTGGACTAACAAAAATTGCTCATAATTACAAAGAATTTAATTTTGGTGTTTACAACGATAAAAGATTAAATATTATCAAAGGAGATGGGAGACATTTTTTGCAGACCACCACAAATAAATACGACCTAATTTCTTGCGATCCTACTCACCCCGTTCTTGGTTCTGGAAATTTATATACCAAAGAATATTTTGAACAATGCTACAAACATTTGAACGACAATGGAATGGTCTCACAATATTTGCCTTTGCACAAATTGAGAAAAGAAGATTTGCAAGGAATAATTAAAACATTTTATTCCATTTTTCCAAACTCTTCTGTTTGGCTGGGACAATATCATGCGATATTGCTTGGCAAAAAAGGAGAAGGCAAAATAGATTTTGCCACTTGGAAAACAAAAGTAGAAGCAATGCCAAAAGATGATTTTTTTTATTTAGAACCATATCATATTGCATCATCGGTTGTTTTTGATAGCAAAAAAATTGAAAATTTTCCAGATAATGTAAAAATTAATACAGACGACAAAAGTTATACAGAGTTTTTCGCTTTAAATTCTTTTAAATCAGAAAATTTATACGAAAATCTGAAATACTTATCTGAAAATAGATGCGACCCAAACGATATTTTTGAAAATATTGATAGCCAAATGAGAATAGATGAATTTATTGAGGGAAATATAAAATTGATGGAAAGTTTGTATTTCTCGTTAAAAGGAAATAAAAATGTGGCACAAGAAAAATTACAAGAGGCGTGCAATGTAAACCCTAATAATCAGGAATATCCATTTTTGATGAAATTTTATTATGGAAATTAATTATATTTATCTACTCAAAAACATTTATTTTATTGCAACTATTTCTATTATATTTATCTAAAAGTAAGTAAAAACAATACCGAAAGACTAAAATATTGAAAAACAATTGTATTATTATTTATTTTTATTGCTTTCTTCTGAATTATATTGTTTTTTATTTATTAAATAACTCTAATATTAATATTCTAACCCCTGAATTATGAAAAGAATTACATTGTTCTTAACAATTATGCTTTTTTCATTTGCTATTTTTGCTCAAAAAAATGAGGTAAAAGTAAAACTTAATGCAAGTGAAAATAGTTTTGAAGTAATTAATAAAGGCTCAGAAAATTTGACTGTAAAGTCATCTTTATCAGCACTTTATTTTTCGGCAGAAGACACCAAAGGTGGCGATTTTGTATTGCTACAAGCAAATGGGCTTATCAAAACTTTTGACATGGGAAACCCTAATATCCCTGTTATCAGTAAATTAATTGAAGTTCCGCAAGGTGCAACAGTAAAATTTAATATTGTTAGCTACGATGAAGAAATTATTAACCTTGCTGATTATGGAATAGAAAATAAAATTATTCCTGCACAACGTTCAATTTCTAAAAGCGAAGACCCTATTGATGTGCCTTTTGCATACAATGAAAAAATGTATAAAAAAGACGGATTTACAAACACTAAAATAGCTACTTACGACGACGCAGGAATGTTGCGTGCTACACGTTTAGGACGAATAGAAATTTCTCCTATTCAATATAATCCAGTAAAAAATCAACTACGAATTTTAAACAATCTTGTTGTTGAAATAGAATTTGTTGGAGCTAATTTAGCAAAAACAGAAGCATTAAAAACAAAATATACTTCATCTTATTTTGATAATATGTTTGGAGGACAGATTATTAATTACGAGAAAGTAAATACGAAAGAATTAATCCAACCAACTGTTCATTTGGTAATAGTTTCAGACCCAATGTTTGAAGCACAACTTGCTCCATTTATTGAATGGAAAGAATTTAAAGGTTTTGATGTTACAGTTGCTTATACTGATGATATTGGAACTTCTACTTCGGCTATAAAAACTTATTTACAAGATATTTACGAAGGTTCAGACCCTATGGATTTTGTTCTTTTCGTGGGTGATGTGCAACAAATTCCTGCGTGGAGTGGTAATTCTGGAAGTCATGTTACAGATTTAAGATATTGTGAATATACAGGAGATGACTTACCAGAAGTTATTTATGGTCGTTTTTCTGCACAAAATACAACACAATTACAACCACAAATTGATAAAACTCTTATGTATGAAAAATACGAAATGAGCGATCCATCATATTTATCAGAAGTATTTCTTGTAGCAGGAGACGATTCTGGTTGGGAAATGATTCATGGAAATGGAGCAATTTGGTATGCTGATAACTACTATATGAATGCAGAAAATGGTGTGAATGCACACACATACTTACAACCTCTTGATAATGGAGCTGTTTCTGATATTATTTTTGCAGATATGAATGCAGGACTTGCTTTTGCTAATTACACTGCACATTGCAGCTCAGGTGGTTGG
>JAOZQN010000416.1 GCA_029932195.1 Bacteroidales bacterium
GCTAAAAGCCAACTACCAAAAGCCAACTACCAAAAGCCCCCAATATGTTACACACTCATATTAGTTTGTTAGTTATCAGATAAAAACAAATTAGAAATTTAACACTAAAAATTAAAGTTCATAATTGTATTTTTTCTATTAAAAGTTAATGCTTTTTGCTTTTTTTTGTATGTAAAAATAAATAAATTTTTTTGGTCTTTGTATAAATCGGTCATTAAGGAATTTTTTATTTCTACATTTTTTAATACTGGTTTGTATTTTATTTCATAATATAACCAAATAGTTACATCTTCAACCTTCTTTTTTTTTAAGATTATTTTCTTTGAATTAATATTTTTATCATTAAATTTAGCAGAAAAATGTTCATAAACATATTTATTTATATATTCGTTGCTGTTTTTAAGTTCGCTCTTTTTACCAATATTTAATTTTACACCATATTTTTGAGCTATTATTTCTTCAAAATCATCAAGAAATAGGCGAAACGATATTTCAAATTTACTCTCTTCTGTAATATATTCCATGTTTGTAACAGACACATGAACTGGGTGGTTTACAGACAGAAAGCTACTTAAAAGCATTATTAATATTACGTTTTTCATAAGAAGATGTGAAAATATAAAAATTAGAAATTAAATATATTTCGCAAATATATAATAAATTGTAAAACTTTGCTTTCAGATATTTTTAAATTAACAATAAAACAATAAAAAAAGATGTCTATTTTTTACATGTATTTAAGTCTTGGGTTTAACCACATTATAGATATTACTGGTTACGACCATATTTTATTTGTGGCTACGCTTTGTGCAGTATTTGTTGTAAAAGAATGGAAACAAGTCCTCGTTCTTGTAACTGCCTTTACCATAGGGCATAGCATAACATTGGCTCTTGCTTCTTTGCAAATTATTTCGTTTTCATCTTATTGGATAGAAATTCTAATTCCAGTTACAATATTCATAACAGCTGTTGGAAATATTTTAAAATCAAAATTAATTAAGCAAGAAAACTCTAATGTCATAAAAATCAGGGTGAAATATGCAACTGCCCTGTTTTTTGGATTAATTCACGGATTAGGATTTTCCAATTATTTGCGAGCATTGCTTGGTTCGGAAACTAATATTTTAAAACCACTTTTAGCATTTAATATTGGTTTGGAATTAGGACAAATTATTATTACCTTTGCAGTATTATCGCTTTCTTTTATTTTCATAAATTTAATTAAAGTCAAACAACGAGAATGGAATCTTGTTGTTTCGGGTGCAGGAATAGGAATTTCTATAATTCTAATTATTGAACGAATAATTTAGCTACCTGCCACATAAAGCACTACAAATCAACTATCAATAAAAAACACAAAATGGCACTACAACTTTTACTCAGCAACGCACTTGCAAATAAATCGTATCAAGAGCAATTTGATATAACGGACTCTTGGCATTGGAATTATATTGAAACATTGGCTCAAAACTTATATGAGCAAGCTAAAAACGTTCAAGAACTTGACAATATTGAAACTGAAATAACAAAACAGCAATCAAAATATCCTATGATGTTGCAAATTGCAGTTAAAGTTGCAAAATCTAAAAAGATAATTTCCGAAATAAAACAGGACGTTCATATTTCCATAATATTTGCGGTTTACAAGGAGCATCAAAGAATTTTGACAAAAGAAGAAGACCCTTTGGGTGAAAATTTCTTGATAAGAAAAATCTTGCAAATGCGATTTCTTACCGATGAGTTTAAAAATATTTGTTGGGATATGGTAGTTGTAGATGACGGTTGCCCCGAAGGAAGTGGAAAAATAGCAGAGCAAATTCTTGCAAAAAAACAATATATTTTTGATGAGAATCTAGGTCAAGAAAATGAGGATAATAAAACGGAATACGTTTGTAAAAATAATGTGAAAGTTTTATTTTTGAAAGAAGCAATAGAACAAAACTTGCCAATTATCAGACCATTAGAAAATACCGACCAAAGCAGAAAAGGTGGCTCTGTAGAATATGGTATGCACTACGCAACCCAACAAAAAAAGGAAAATCATGTAATTATTTTTACTGATGCAGATTTATCTACACATCTCGGGCAATCTGGATTGTTGGTAAATGAAATTGTAAAAAACAATAAAAAAGCCGCAGTTGGTTCTCGGCGAGAGAAAAAATCTGTGGTGGTGAAAAAAGGAACTCGCAACACTCGTGGGAAATTATTTATCTATCTTTGGAAACGACTTATCTCTCCACTTAATTATATTGTTGATACTCAGTGCGGTTTTAAGGCATTTGATGCTAAAATTATTCCTGAAATTTTAGAAAAAACAATTGAAAAACAATTTGCTTTTGATATTGAACTCCTTCTAAAAACCGAACTTTTAGAGAAAAACTCAACCGAAAAACTACCAATAGCATGGTATGATAGCGAAGCTGCCTCGACTACAACTGATTTACAACCCTATTTATCAATGCTTAAAGCAACAGCGGCAATGTATCGCAAATATTTGCCTGCAAATACGGAGGCAGATAGTTTTGCCAATTTTATTGAAAACTTAACCGAAAATGACTGGCAAAAATTGGTGAAAAACGTCCCACAAAAAATTGCAGACGCAGAACCAGCAACTTTTGATAAATTTAATGAAATAAAAGTAGAAGATTTATTAGTCTAATATTTGATTAGTATCTTAATCCTGAAATCGTTGTTTTTTTTTGCATAATATTATTCAAAACTTCACAATTTCAAAACTTCAAAACTTTTCCAGCTTGTCTGGCTTAGGTGTAAACCAATTATTCATTGTTCATTAACTTAGAACTACTGAAGTAAGTAAACGATATAAAGAATACTTTTTTGTCTTCTAATATACTTGTTATCAAGCGAAAGCTAATTAAAAATTAAATACTTAAAACTAAGCACTTATACTGAAGTGAATTAGGTTATCGGATAAACCCGACAGCGTCTGCAAGACCTGTCGGCGTTTAATAATACTTAAAAATCCGAAAACCCAATTCACTTGAGTATACTTATTATTTTGCAAAAAATATCGTAAAATATGCGAAGATAAAATAATAATATCAAATTTTTAAAGTATCTAAATTATGAAAAAAATTAGCATTTTTTTATTATTTGTAGTAGCAAGTATAATTACCTACGGGCAGGTAAAATCCGACAAGGTAGAAATATTATGGGGGAAGGAATTTAAAGCATCGGCAAAATATGCTCTTGATATTGTGGGAGAAGACGCTTCTGGATTTTATGCTATTAGAACAGAAAAAAAAGGACTTTTTATCACAACGGCTCTTGAACGTTATGATTTAGAAATGAATAGAAGTAAAATTGTTAAATTAGATTTAAGAGATAGATACATAAAAAGAAGTTTTGAATTTATTACAATGCTAAATAAGAAGCTATATATATTCTCATCAAGATACGATAAAAGAAATAAGAAAGATTATTTATATGTGCAAACAATTGATAAATCTACATTATTACTAAACAATGATTCAAAAAAAATAGCTGAAATTGATTATTCTAAAAAAACACTGTTCAACTCTGGTGGGTTCGGTTTTAGAATGTCAAGAGATGACTCTAAAATCCTAATTTTCTACAATATACCAAACAAGAAAAAAGAAAAGGAAAGATTTGGATTTCATGTGTATGACGAAAATTTTAGTCAGATATGGGAAAAAAATGAAACTTTGCCTTATGAAGAGTCTTTGTTTATTATAGAAGATTTTAAAGTAGATAACAATGGAAATGTTCATTTGTTAAGCACAATGTATAATGAAAAATTAAAGATAAGGAAGAAAGGAAAACCTAACTATAAATATCTCATTTTAAGCTATATGGATTTAGGTTCAAGAGTGGAAGAATACTCTATTGATGTTAAAGATAAGTTTTTGACAAATATGCAAATAGCAATTACAGACGAACAAAATATAATTTGTGCCGGATTTTATTCTAAAAACGGAACTATGAGTATAATTGGGAGTTATTTTCTTACTCTTGATGGAAAAACTCACGAAACATTATCAAGAAGTTTTAAAGAATTTGGAATTGAATTTATTACGCAAAACATGACCAAAAGACAAGAAAAACGCACAAAAAAAAGAGCTGATAAAGGTAGGAATGTGGAGATGTATGAATATAGTTTAGATGAAATTATTTTAAAATCAGATGGAGGTGCTATTTTGATAGGAGAGCAATATTATGTAAAGGTTGTAACAACTACCACCACCTCGTCTAATGGTAGCCGTAGCACAAAAACAGATTATTACTACTATTATAATGATATTATTGTTATCAATATTTCGCCAGATGGCGAAATTGAATGGGCAGAAAAAATAGCAAAAAGACAAATAACTGCAAATGATAATGCTGCATTTTCATCTTATATATCGGTGGTGTCTGATAATAATTTATACTTTATTTTTAATGATAATATGAAAAATTTGGACTATGGCGGAGAAGGTAAAATATATAATTTTGATAAAAGTAAAAGGTCGTTAGTCGTTTTGGTAGAGTTAGATGGTTTGGGCAAACAAACAAGAAAAGTTCTATTTTCTGCCAAAGAGGCAGAGGTATTAACCCGCCCACTAATTAGTGCCCAAGTATCTGAAAACGAAGTGATTTTATTCGGACAACGAAGACGGAAACAACGATTTGCTAAACTTACATTCAAATAAAAATTAGTTATTGAGTTATCAAGTTGAAAAGTTATTGAGTTATCAAGTTGAAAGTTTACTGATTATAATGGATTTTGTTGAAATTGTAATGACTTTATTTATAATGAATTATATAAAATATAAAGTAAAAAAATCCGTGAAAAATCCGTTCAATCTGCGTTATCCGTGTTCCTATTAATCTGACAAATATATTAGAAAGTAAAACACCTAAAATTCAGTGATTTATAATTTCAACAAAATCCGTTATAATCAGAAAGTTTAAAGTTTTTTGTTAAAATACACAACTTTAAGAACTTTCAACTTAATAACTCTAAACTAACAATGGTTCGTGCAATTTCCATAAACGGTTAATTTTCAAGATGTTGAAAAAATACACTCGTTTTTGTTAAGTTTTAAAATCAGTAAATTAATCTCTAATCTTTAATCCCTAATCCAAAATTACACGAACTATTGTATAATTGAGTTCAAACCAAATTACTTCAGTCTGTAAATAATCCATTGATAAGCCCCCATCTCTAAGGTATTAAAATTGGTTCATAACGATTATTTACGCACCAAATATATTTTTAATATTTTTCAATAAAGTGCTTTTTCAAACTTGTCTGACAGCCTTTTTAATTTATGCAACAAAGTTGCATAAATTAAAAAGACTGTCAGACAGATTATTTACTGTTGTAAAACATAGAATTAAATTTGGTGCGTAAATAATTGTGATGAGCCTTAAAATTAGGAAATCTGAAATAAAAACCACTTCCTTTTTTAGACGTTCCCAAGCCCTAATTTTTAATTTGCCAAAGGCAAACTAAAAATTAGGACTTGGCAAGTCGGGACTTGGATAGCGAAAAGACTTATCAATGGATTATTTACAGACTG
>JAOZQN010000417.1 GCA_029932195.1 Bacteroidales bacterium
AAAGGTATGAAATTTAGATACTTATACAAATTTCAACAAAATACGTTATAATCAGTATAATAACAATCAATCTACTTTAAATACAGAGGGTTATCTTGGCTATTATGAAAATGCAACTGGCGATATAGGATATACGGGATTTATTGGTGTTCTTGGACATGTAGAAAACACAAATGGATTTGTAGCGGATTATAAAACCTATGGAGGATACTTTCATAACGATGTATCAAATACTGATAATACAGAAGATAGATATGGATTATACTCTGAAGCTGCACCAAGTTCATTGCATGCAAGTACAAATGCGTATGGAATATATAGTTTTGCTAAAAATGCAGAAAATTCTTATGGTATATTTTCTAAAGCAGAAAGAACAGGTGTAGCAAATAATATAATAATTGGAGCAAAGGGTGTTTTTTATGAAGGAGGTGCTGTTGATGCAAATTGTGCACAAGGTAGTTTAGGATATTTTTCATATGGTTCCGAAAATGTACATACAACAGGTGCAGCTGGAGTTGTTGGTTATATGGACGAAAAACAACGTAGCCAAGGGGAGTTTACAGCAGCAGGATATTTTAGAAATGAATTTAGAACACAGAATGGTACAAATGCAAGAATGTCTGCCTTGTATGGTGTATATGTTTTAGCTGATGGAGACTTTACTACTGGTACAAGTTCTAATGCAGATAACTATGGTGTTTATGCACAAGCAGAAGGTGCTTATGACGACAACTGGGCTTTATTTGCAACAGTTAATGATGATAATATTGGAGAAAGTTACGGTTTACAAGCAGAAGCACTTGGAACGGGAGCTACAAACTACGGTGTTTATGCTTCCGCATCTGGTGCAACAACTAATTACGCAGGGTATTTTGATGGTGATGTTTCCGTTACAAATGATGTATGTATTAGTGGCGACCTATATGTTGTTGGCACAGTCCATTATGATGGTCTTAACCAATCCACTCCTACTGCCTGCCCTTCAGACCGCCGTTATAAAAAAGAAATTACTCCATTACAAAGTTCATTAGAAAGAGTTTTACAAGTAGAGGGAGTAAATTATTTTTGGAGACAAAATGAGTTTGAAAACAAATTATTTATGAACGACAGAGAACAAACAGGAGTTATAGCACAAGATTTTGAACTTTTATTCCCAGAATTAGTTAATACAAACGATGAAGGTTTTAAATCTGTTAATTATGCACAATATACTGCCGTTCTTACAGAAGCAATGAAAGAACAGCAAGAAATTATTAATACACAACAATCTGAAATAGAACAACTAAAATCAGCAAATACCACTTTAAAAACCGAAGTAGAACAACAAGGTAACGATATTGAACAAATAAAAAAACAAATAGGCATTAGTAATACAACACAAAAATAATTTAGCGGGTAAAAATGCTCCGAAATTTAGTAGGAGCATTTTTTTTTATTTCTAATAATCAATAAATTTTTAATGAAAAAAAATGAAAAAAACATTTACTTTCTTAATCATGGTATTTGCTTTCGCTATTCTTGCAAAAGCACAAACAACACCAGTAAGTAATTATGTCTTCTTACAAGACGAAGCAGGAACTTACACAGAGATTAGCGGAGGAACAATTCACGGAACAATTGCAAACGACGATGAAAGTTTTAATGCAATAAACATTGGTTTCACTTTCAATTATAATGATGCTGATTATACGCAAATTAGTGTCCAGTCAAATGGATTTGTCGCAATGGGAGTATCTGTAAATGAGACAGTTGATAGCCCATTAAGCGACGAAACAGGAAGTAATAATATTATTTCTGGTTTTGGAAATCGCTTGCGTTCCAAACCAAACGGAGAACTTATGAGCAAAGTAGAAGGAACTGCTCCAAACAGAGTTTTTACTGTTCAGTGGAAAAATTATATGCGTGACGCTGATAATTGCGACGAAGATATTATTAATTTTCAAATAAAACTTTACGAAACCTCAAATAAAATTGAGTTCGTTTATGGAGAATTTTTTATTAATAATAGTGTAGGATATAATTTTTATATGCCTCAAATTGGTCTGCGAGGAAATTCTACTGCCGATTTTAATAATAGAAAATCTTATTTGGGACAAATAAAATACGAATGGGAAAATTCAATTCTAGGAACAAATAATTCCGATAAAATGGGTTTCGTTAGAGGATTTATACCGCAAACAGGTTTAACTTTTACTTATCAAGCTCCTTCAACTCTTGATATTGGAATAACTAACCTAACAAGCATAGACAGAGTTTTTTATTCAGCAGGAAATCAAAATATTGAAGTTTCAATGACAAATTTTGGAACTACAACACTAACTTCCGCAACTATAAAATGGAAGGTAAACAACGGAACAACAAACACATATAACTGGACAGGTTCTTTATCTCAAAGTAACACATCAGAAAACATAAATATTGGAACTTATGATTTTACAGGAGAAGGTTTTTACAATATTAAAGTTTGGACAGAAACACCAAACGGCAGTGCTGATGCAAATCCTGAAAATGATAATTTTATCTCGTATCATTCTTTAAATCAGTATTGCAGTTCAAACTTGGTAAACGATGAATGGTATTATTTTGAAAATATTATTATTGGAAATATATTTCATATTTATTGTTATGCTTATGATACTTATGCTGTTGGTGATTTTTCTACTCATTTTGGAGCAGAATATACTCCTGGTTCAAATCTCAACTACGAAATAGAGATAGGTTCTGGTGGTTATGTAGCTTTTTGGCTTGATATTAACGATGACAATAATTATAGTGAAACAGAATATCTTGGAACTTCTGAATATTTTGCTTACAACGAAACTTTTGCGGGAGTAATAACAATTCCAGAAGATGCCACAGAAGGAAAACATAAATTGAGAGTAAGATATATCACCACTTCCGAAGGAAATAATATTCCACAAGCAGCTGATGCTTGCACTCCATTGAGCGAATTTGCTTATGAAGGCGATGCACACGAATATGCAATAACAATCTTTAATCCAATTGCTCCGCCAGAATGTGTTTTTAATTCAATTCCAATAAACTTAGCTACTGATGTTGTTTTAAATGAAATTATTGAATGGGAAAGCATAGCTGCTACTAATTTTGATGTATATTTTGGAACAGAAGTAAATCCATCATTTATTAGAAATCAAGAAGATAATTTCTTTGACCCTGCTGGAAACTTAGATGAGTTTACAACATATTATTGGAAAATTATTGCAAAAAATGAACATGGGCAAGCAACCGATTGTGATACTTGGTCGTTTACAACAGGCGAAAATATTGAATATTGCATACCAGGATATAGCGATTGTGACGAATGGGGAGACCAAATTGATGATTTTTACATGGAAGACCTAATTCACGAAAACTCAGCTTGTAGCCCTTCTGGATACGGCGATTTTACAGATGGAACTTATACAACAAACCTAATTCAAGGTGCTAACGTTCAATGGTCTGCCAATTATGGTTCACAAGATGCTCTTGCAATTTGGATTGATTTTAATAACGATGGAATTTTTAACGAAACAGATGAGTTTGTTTATCATACAGAGCTTGTTGATGGAAATTTTGTCCATATAGAAGAAGGAGAATTTAATATTCCAGTAAATGTTCCACTTGGTGAACATCGTATGCGTGTTAGATGTGCTTATGATTTTAATGAATTTATAGGAGACCAAGCATGTGCAAGTTTCGGAAGTGGAGAAACTCACGATTATACAATAACTGTAATTGAACCAACCGAACCACCAGAATGTGCAAATTCTCCTTTGCCAGAAAATTTAAGCATAAATCAGTATCTAAATACAAATTTATTGTGGTCTTCAAGTCAAGCATCAAGTTTTGATGTTTATCTTGGAACTAACACACTTGAACTTATAGGAGAAGTTTCAGAATCATCTTACACATCAGAAACTCTTGAAGCAAACACAGAGTATCAATGGAAAATTATTCCTAAAAATAATGCGGGTTCTGCAACAGGTTGTGATATTTGGACTTTTACAACAGGCGAAGAGCTAAATTATTGCACAAGCTATTTATATTATGGAGATACTTACAGCGACCCTTGCGATTGGGGAGATATAATTAACGACTTTTCTATTGGGGATTTAAACCACACAAGCACAGGCTGTAATGGAGGTTATAACGTTGCCGATTTCACAGACATAATTGTTGATTTAGCACAAGGTTCAAATTATAGTTGGACTGCAAATATTGGTAATGATAACGATTATTTTGCAATATGGATAGATACAAATAATGACGGAACTTTTGATGAAACCGAATGTCTTTATACAGCTCCCGAAGGAGGATTGCCTGCAAATTGTAATGGAACAATAACTATTCCGGCTACGGCATCTCTTGGCGAGCATCGTTTAAGAGTTAGAGTTACTTTTAGAGGACCTATTTTACCAAGTCAAGCCTGCACGCAGTTTCAATATGGCGAAGCACATGACTATATCGTAAATGTTACAGAACCAACCCAAGCACCCGACTGTGCAATTGAACCTATTCCTGCGAATAATACAACCGATATAATTCTAAATTATGGCGAAATATCTTGGCAGGCAGATTTTGCATCAAGTTTTGATGTGTATTTTGGAACAGAAACAACTCCGCCACTTATCAGCGAAAATCAAACTTCTACAAGCTACTATCCTGGTGTCTTACTGGCAAATATGACTTATTACTGGAAAATTATACCATCAAATATACTTGGCAGTCCCGAAGACTGCGAAATTTGGTCGTTCACAACTGATGAGAATCTGAATTTCTGTTCAGATCTTTATTCATCAGGTCTAGATTACAACTGCCAATGGGGAGACGAGATTGATGATTTTTCAATTGCTGATTTTGAGCATCTTGGAACGGGCTGTAATAGCGAAAACGGGCAAGCTGCAGATTATACAGATATGACCATAAATCTTGAACGTAATAACGACTATACTTTTACTGTAACGAATAATAATGCAGGCTGGAATCACTTTGCAGTTTGGATTGATTATAACAACGATGGAGAATTTAATAATACTAATGAATTTATTTATACCACAGAAGATTTAATTCCTGCATCTTTTTCTGATAATTTGAATATTAAAGAAACAGCTCCACTTGGAGAACACAGAGTTAGATTACGTCTAAAATCATCACAACCGTCCATGACAGGAGATGATGCTTGCACATCCTATAATTTTGGAGAGACTCATGATTATATTGTAAATATTACTGGAAATGTAAATATTGATAAATTTTCAGAAGAAATACATATTTATCCAAATCCAACAAGTAATTTCTTGAAAATTGAAACAGAAATGAATATAAATAGCATTAATATTTACAATATTACAGGACAAATAATTTATTCCGAACAACAAATAATCAATAATAATTCAGAAATAGATGTATCAAACTATACAAAAGGTATTTATTTATTAAAAATAGAGACAAAAAATAATATTATTACGGAAAAAATAATCGTCAAGTAACAGGTTTGTTAAAATTTGTATTCAATACTGAATAAATGAAAGTTTAAGAAATCT
>JAOZQN010000418.1 GCA_029932195.1 Bacteroidales bacterium
ACTCTACTTATCCATTGATATTCAAGTGTTTACAACTCCGAAACTTTAGTTATTTATTGTTCGTTTCATCGTCTTCTTCATTAATTTTAATTTGCCTTACTATTCAATTATTATTATTATTTCATTTGTTTTGCTATCCAGTCTATAATAGATTTAGCAAGTTCTAATCCTGTTTTTGAAGTTATAACAAGCAAACTGCCATCGTATCCACCAAGTAAATGCAAATAATTATAAGCTTCGTTAAACTCCCTTAATTTTTTTTGATTTATTTTTGCAAGATTTTTTTTATAAAAATCAACATTTGTAGATTGTGTTCTTTTACCTTTCGGATTTGGATATTTTACACCTTTTTTCATAAAATAATCGTTTAAAGCAACTAATAAGCCACTATATGCTGTATTGCAAGCCATTTTTACGTATTTAACATCTTCGTAAAATTTGCCGTCTTTTTTTGCTTTTGTCCGTAAAATTTCTTTTGCATTGTCAAGGTATCTGTATGCTTCGGTATATGCTTCCATAAGGTTAATATTTAAGTTTATAGTTGTGTTATATTTTGCAAATATACAAAAATAATAATTAGTGTGTAACATATTGGGGGAGTTTGGTTGCAAGTTACAGGTTACAGGTTTCGCAATGCGATTATAAATTGTAATTTGTTGTAATTATTTTTCATATTTGTTATAAAAAACGAATACTTTTATTTCGCTTTGCGAAACTTGCAACACTTCCCCCAATATGTTACACATTAAATTAATTTCACAAATATAATTATTTCTTTTTAATTATGCAAAACTTTCTTTTTATTTTTTATTTTAGAATTTAGTAAAGTGTAAAAAATATAACTACCAATTTTTTTTATTTGCAATAAATTCTTTTTCTTTGCAAAAAAACTAATCTGGTGTAAATGGAAGAGATAGAAAAAAAATTGAACGAGCATTATTTCAACTATTGCTCTAATTATGTTAAACGAGAGTTCTCGCTTGTTAATAAAACAAAAGCGAGTATTCTTATTTATGAAGTTTTTGCTTGGCTATTAAAAAAACAATTAGTTGATTTAAAGACTACTGACGTTAATATAAAAAAAATATTAAGAAAATATCTGAAAATATTTTATGAAAAATATAATTCCAGACAAGGTTTTATGTTTCATTTAGACTTGTTGGAAAAGCATAAATCTGAAATAAACAATCGTATAACAAAAAAATTAAAAGAAAAACCTAATTACAAAGAATTATTTGAAGAAAATATCCACAAAAGTATTGATAATATGCACAAAACGAATAATATCCCTTTTAAATATTATTTGCAGGCATGGAAAGAAATGCAGTTGATGGACAAACATACAAATATAAAAAGTAGTTCCGAAACATTACAAAAATGTAATAATCTAATACTTTTATCTAAAATTTTCAGAATAAAACAACAAACAATAGTTGATGCACTAAATTTTGTTTATCCTATGAAAACGGTAGGTTCGTTAAAGACTCAGTTATCTTCCTGCATGAGCATGCTAATTGATATTGCAAGAAATTTGTATGATAACTCCCTAAAAAACAATAAATTATGATTTCAGAAAAAGATATAGAATTAATACAAAAATATGCCAACGATACTCTTTCCAAAAACGAATTAAAATTGTTTGGCGAGAAGATAAAAGAGCCTGAGTTTGCTCAAAAAGCACGAGACTATACTCTCGCACAGCTTAGTCTTACGGAAGCGTATGAATTTCAAACAGAGTATTTTGCGAGTCAAACAAACCAAGACAGCAAACGGAGGTATTTGAGAGTAGCAACTGGTGTAGCAAGTTTACTTGCGGCTTCTATTATCATATTTTTTATAATTAATTGGTTTACAAATGATAATAAATCATTTTCAAAATATAACTATCTATCGGAAGTTTCGGAGCAAATACCAGCAAGCAAAGGAAGTGAAAATGATAATTATTCTAAAGCTATAAATTTTTATTATAAAGCCGATAACTTAAAGTTGTTGAACAAAAACAAGGAAGCTAAAATTTTGTTCGACAGTGCTGGATTTTATTTTGGAATGAATTACAAACAAAGTAACAAGCTACAAGATAAAATGAACTTGTATTTCGCTGGCTTATCTTATATTTATGCAGATAATATTAATCTCGCACAAAAATATTTTGAACAATCAATAACAATTTTTGATAATAATGAAAAATATGAAAAATCTTTTTTCTTTCGTTCTCATCGTTGGCTTACGGTTATTTATGTAGAAAAAGAAGATTTTTCTAATTGTAAAACTTCGTTGGTTTACTATAAGTCTGGAATAACCGAGATATTAAATTCCTCTGCTCCAAACAACGAACAAGCAATATTATCTTTTTTAAAACACACCGAAGATTATCTGAAAAAAAATGAAAAATAAATATTTATTTAGTTTATTCACTATTTTATTGCTGATAACAAATATTTCGTTAGCACAAAATAAACATGCCTTGTTGGTAGGAATTGCAGATTATAAGCATGATTGGAGTTCTTTACATGCCGACAATGATGTGGAATTGTTAAGGAATACTTTAATAAAAAGAGGTTTTGACGATAGTAATATAAAAACTCTTGTAAATGATGAAGCTAATAAGCAAAATGTGATAACAGAATTTGAAAATCTGATAGAAAAAGTAAACTTGGGAGACCGAG
The DNA here is from genome assembly GCA_029932195.1 of Bacteroidales bacterium. Lineage (GTDB taxonomy): Bacteria > Bacteroidota > Bacteroidia > Bacteroidales > JAOZQN01 > JAOZQN01. The sequence goes on from JAOZQN010000418.1 coordinate 2,667, forward strand.
TTTTTATTTTGTTCTCTGCACATGGTCAAGTTATTGAAGATGTAAATTTAAACGCAATAATAACAAAAGACGAAACCGATAATTTAGACGAGACAATAGTTTTATATGACAGCCCTTACATAGAAGACGGCAGTTCACTTTTGGTAAACGATAAAAATTACAACGGAGACAAACATCTTGTAGACGACGAATTGAATTTTTACTTAACGCAAATAAGAAATAAAATAGGAAGTTCGGGTTACGTTTTTCTTGTTGTAGATGCCTGTTTTTCGGGAACTATTGAAAAAGATAATGGACAACAGCCCAAAGGTAGCAACAATATTGTTGTCTTTTCTAATAATTTCCAGCAAGTAGAAATAACCGAACAATTTGAAGAGTTTAAACAAAATAAAAATACTGCTCCGTTAATAGTTTTTTCTTCAACATTAGTAAATCAACGAATTGCAGAAATGCCTTTCGAGATACATACAGAGTTTGATACCAATGCCAAAATATTTGGAGTGCTTTCCTATAGTTTGTATTATTGTTTTATAGAAGAGTCGTATAAAAATTTTAATCTTAACGAACTATACCAAAGCATAGAAGAAAACTGTCCCTATGAAGATGTTTTGCCTTATAGCAATCATAAAAACTTGCCTTCTATAAAAATAAAAGATTTTTTTGAATAGATATTAAAGTTTGTTTTGAGTCTATTTTACAACAAATTCTGCTCTTGGATTGTTTTGATTTATTTCTGCTAATTTATCTAAGTCAAAATTTGTAATTGTTACATTGCTATACGTATCCGAAGCATAAAAAAAAGACTTTTTAATACAAATAAAATATTCACCTACAGGAATATAATAATCTTGATAATCATCAGAAGTCATTGCACTCGCAATACTATTGTAAACAAGAACGCTATCTTTGGTATAAATACTCCAGTTTATTTCGGTGCTGTACCCAAAATTATGGAAATCAATATATTCTCGTATATGAATATTTACATACGGCTCATATTTATCACAACTTATAAATAGTAATAAAAATATAGTAATAATTAATGATAGCTTTTTCATTTTTCAGTTTAGTTTTAGAAGAAACTATCTATTCTTATTTCACAATAAATTCTACACGATTATTTTCGCTATTTATTTTTGCCAATGTATTATTTTTTTCGTCTTTAATTGTTACCCTACTCCAAATATCGTTTCCTGTATAAACTTCTGTTTGCACGCTGTCAAAAAAAGCTTTATCTATACGGATAAAATATTCGCCAACAGGAAGATCATAACTCACAAAAATAGCTTTTTTTTTAATTTTAAATCGCAAATTAGATGTTAATTAATTCAAGATTTTATCATAAGCAAAATCTTGAAATTCAGCTATAAACACAATTTTACCATACATAAAAATTGACATTCAATTTGCGATTGTTTTTCGATAAATATGCCGTTTTTGTGAGTTCTGAAGATAGTATTCTTGAGAACTATTATCTGACAAATAAGAACAAATACTCTTGTAAACAAAGGCACTATCTTTTGTATATAAGCTCCACTGTATTTCTGTTCTGTAAAAATTATCACTAAAATATTCATGTATATAAACTCTGGCATAAGGCTCATATTTATCACAATTTATAAATAGTAATAAAAATATAGTGATAATTAATAATAGCTTTTTCATTTTTTGTTTAGTTTTGGAATAAACTATCTATACTTATTTCACAACAAATTCTACACGATTATTTTCACTATTTATTTTTGCTAATGTTTTATAATCATTAGACTCTATTATTCTAACGCTAGTATAAAGATCTTGATAAACATAGAATGTGTCTTCTGTATATTCTGTTCTGCTTCCAAAAACGGCCTTGTCAATACGAATAAAATACTCTCCAATAGGAATATAATAATCTTGATAGTTATCTTTTGAGCTTAAATTACAAATGCTTTTATAAACAAATACACTATCCTTTGTGTATAAGCTCCATTGTATTTCTGACATATAAAAATTTTCGTCATGATATTCATGCATATAGATTTTTACATGCTGCTCATATTTATTACAGCTTATAAATAGTAATAAAAATACAGTAATAATTAATGATTGTTTTTTCATTTTTGGTTTAGTTTTATATCCCAACCGTCTCCTTTCTTAGCCGGTTCTGCTAATGAGTTTTTATACATATCTTTTTTTACATTGTCAAAAACCTGCTTTATTGTTATATTTTCCTTAGTAATGTGCTTTAATAGATAGTCGGTAAAACAACTAAAATTACCACAAGTTTTTGCTTTTTTATTAATTCCTGCCGAGAAGAGAATCATTATATCATCTTCATTATTTAAGTGAAATGATTGTCCATAACTATTTGTCTTGTATATGTTAGGAATAGTTCTACAAGCATCTATAATAATAACACTTTGTCGTGCTTCTTGCATTATATTAGCAATTATTTTGTTTACAACAAAACAATCGTCCTCTCTAATCTCATCAGATTTTATTTTTTTCTTAGCATCAACAGGAATTAAATAATCTTCGTTTTCGTGAAACCCATGTCCAGAATAATAAAAAAGGGCTAAATCATATTTATCATTTTCTAATTTAGCTTCAAAACGTTCAAGTTCTGTTATCATTTGTTCTCGGTTCAAATCATAATTTGCTATTACTTCAAAACCTATTTTTTCTAAGCTATCTTTCATAGCATCTACATCTCGTATTGGTGTTCGTCCGAGTTTAGAAAGATTTTTATATTTATTGTTTCCTATAAGAAAAGCTATTTTTTTCCTTCCGTCTGTTTTTTCAGTTCTATTTATTGAAGTATCACTGTCTGCAATAGGAAGATCTTTATATGTAGGTTCATTTATTTTT
>JAOZQN010000038.1 GCA_029932195.1 Bacteroidales bacterium
ATTATAAAAAATAAAACATTGATTTACATCTTTTTATCAACTCCGAAACTTTAGTATTTTATTTTTAATTATTTTTGCAAAAATAACAAAATACCACAAGAATGCAACAGCCCTGGCATAAACTGGGGCATATTCCTTACCCTGCTGGAGTTATATCCTTCAAAAACAATGTAGTAACCGAACTTCTTGCTCAGCGTGCTCAGTATATTTCCGACGAAGGAACTGGCATTAACAATATAAATGAAAATATTAAAATTCACTCCATAGGGCATGCTATTCTGGAAGGTTCAAAACCTGGAGCTTCTGCAATTTCCTGCTGGCTTACTCATAAAACCATTCCGCTGAATAGTTCTGGACACGGAAAAATTGTATCTGAAGCTCTTCTGAACGCAAAAATACTGGCTTATTATCTTAGTAATCACAAAGTGTATTTTGCCAATATAGAATATGACGTTTATAAAAAAAATGACAAGTCTTCACGTCCGTTCACTTTCAAAAATATAACTTACCATCCAGACACAAGCATTGTTTGTTATATTGCAAAGCCGATGATATGGAAAAACAACAAACTTAGCAATGTCGATTTTACTCTCAAACAGCTGAACGAACTGAATGTGAAAATTTATGAATCTCTTTCTATAAAAGACAACCAAAAAAGGATTCACACTCAGGATTTCTTTGTTTCCATAACTCGATTGGAGAAAGAGCAGTATGAATATAATTCTATAAAAGACCTACTGGAAGACTTAAACATAAAAGAAGAAGAATATAACGAAGAAGGTCTGTTTGTTCTCCGAAGCACTGTTATGAATCCGTGGTATGAAGAGGCAAAAGCGGAGAATTTTGATATTTTATACGAATTTATAAAGAGTCTTCACAAGCATACAAAAAAAGCACTTTCTGATATTTAGAAATACCAATAAGTGTATAAAAAAAAATAAAAAACTATAAGTTGCAAGTTATGCAAAACATAAAAAAACAGACGCTGAAATTTACAACCTGAAACATGTAACAAAAAAACAAACTTTTTAATTTTTTATTAAAAAAATAATATCTTTGTGGATTGATAAATTTTTTAACAATTCGTTACTATTAATTATTAGAAAATGACTGAAAAAGAAAAAATTATTCGTTGGAACTCGGATAAAAATGAATTATTAAAGAAAAATAGGCATATCAGTTTTGAAGATATTATTATTGCATTTGAAAAAGGAAAAATAATTACAATAATAAAACATACAAATAAGAAGAAATATCCTAATCAGAAAATTTTTATTTTAGAAATTAATTCCTACGCTTATATGGTGCCATTTGTAGAATCTGAAAGTGAAATTTTTTTAAAAACAATTATTCCAAGTCGTAAATTCACAAAAAAATATTTAACAAAATGAAAAAGAACTTAAAATTAGATAGCTACGAAAAAGAATTATTAGAAAGCATTGAAGATGAAAGTCAGTGGATTGAAATTGAAGATATTAAAGAAGAACAAGAGAGAATGAAAAAATATGCTATAAATACACAAGAACGGATAAAAGAAATAAATATCCAGTTAAATGAAAATATTTTTTATCAATTTAAGAAAAAAAGTATAGAAAATGGCATTTCTTATCAAAATTTAATAAATGCTTTAATTCATAACTATACAATTGGCAAAATAAAATTGAATTTGTAAAACGAAACCCTCATCGAGGAATTTTATAGCGGACGCTTATAAAATTTTTCTACATGGGTATGATTAAACTTTTAAACAGATAAAAAATTAGTTTAAATTTCGGTATTCTACATTCCTACAAAAACAAAAAAATGACTGAAAAAGAAAAAAAAGCTGAATATTATTTTGATAAAGCTGGAAAAGCATATAATAGAAAAGACTATAAAACTTCGATAACAAATTTAGAGAAAACGATAAAACTTAATCCAAATTATTTCGAGGCATATTATAATTTTGCACATATTCTAACAAATCATTTTCAAGAATACAAAAAAGCAAAACAATATTATGAAAAAGCTATCAAAATAGATCAAAATAATGCAGGAGCATATAATAATTTAGCTGTTCTTTTAAGTGATAACTTCCAAGAATATGAAAAAGCAAAACAATATTATGAGAAGGCTATTAAAATAAATCCAGATAATTCAAATTCTTATTATAATCTTGCAAATATTTTAACAAACCATTTTCAAGAACACGAAAAAGCAAAACAATATTATGAAAAAGCTATTGAAATAAATCCAAATGATGCAGAAGCATATAATAATTTAGCAAAACTTTTAAAGGAGCATTTTAAAGAAGATGAAACTAAAAATAAAGGAACATCTGGTTTATCTTTTTTGGGGCAATCAGAAAAAGAGGATAAAATAAATTTTATTGAAATAAAGAACTTTAAGATATTAAAAAATCTGAAAATAGATTTATCGGAAAAAGTAAATATTATTCTTGCCAAGAATGGATTTGGAAAAACAACTTTTTTACAAGCACTTACATTCGCTAATATCCCAGATAAAATTCCACTGGAAGACAAAAATAAAATTGATAGTTTTTCTAAATTTTTAAGTTTTAATAAAGAAAAAGCAACTATTGTTTTTAATAAAAACAATAAAGATATAAAATTATCAATAGATAAATACGAAAAGAAAACTGAAAAAAGGCATGAATTTGAATATTTACCAATTTATTTAGTCTATGGAGTAAATATTTTTACTCGTTACGAAGAATATAATTACGATAATATTATTGACGAATTAATAAATGGAGCAAAAGAAAATTACACAATAAAATCAATATTTACTGATTTTGAAGACACTTTTTACGACCCACTTATTATCCTTAATAAATTATCAGATAAAAAAAAATCAGAAATTTCATTAATCAAAGATTTTATAATTGATAAAATAAACCAATTAATTCCAGATTATAAAATAGTTACAAAAGAAGACACAGGTTCACATTATTTTATTTCGGAAACTCACAAACAAGATTTTTTAACAACCAAAGATTTAAGTGAGGGCTATCGGAGTGCAATTATTTTACTGTCGGACATAATTATTCGTATTTTAGCGATTGGCAAAAAATTTACTTACGAAAGCTTGGAGGTCTTATTTAAAAAAATTACTGGAATTGTTGCAATAGATGAATTTGATAGGCATTTACACCCTTCATGGCAAAGATTTTATGTAAATAATTTGATAGAATTATTACCAGAAATTCAATTTGTTTTAACAACACATAATCCGGTAGCAATACTTGGCAGAACAGAAGACGAAGTGCAAGAGCTTTATTTTGACAAAAAAAATAACTTACTGAAAATTAGAAAATTACCAGAAACAGAAAGTATTGATGCTGGAACAATTTTATTAAAACATTTTGGTATAAGTTCTATTTTAAGTGTTGGTTTACAAAATAAAATAGATAAGTATTATGAAATAAAATCAAAAGAAAACTTAAATAAAGAAGAGCAAAAACAATTAAAATCATTAGAGGCAGAAATTACTAACTCTGATGTAAATGTAAATATTCACGATTATAGATTTTTAATTTTCATTAAATTTTTGAAAAAACAAGGCTACGATACACGTGAGCGTCTCCAAGAAATTATTCTTACAAAAGAAGAAATAGAAGAATTGGAAAAAGAATTTGAAAATTATGAATCAAATATTTAATCGTTAATTTATTTATAATGAAAGATTTAAGATATTTACATGAAGTGAATAAGACTGAAATACCTGAAAACAAAAAGGGAACGGTTGAAAAATTTCGTAAAAAAGGAGAAGAGTTTAATGAAAAATATAAATATTTAAGCGAGGATAAAGACGAATATGATAAATTTAGAAAAAAGAGTAATACTAATAAGTGGAGTGTATTTAAAAAAGTATTTCTTAAATTAACTGATTATAAATGTCCTATTTGTGAAAAAGCTGTAGATAAATATGATGATATAGACCATTATAGACCAAAAAATCATTACTGGTGGCTTGCTTATGATTATAAAAATTATATGGTATATTGTGAATTATGCAATAGAGCATATAAAAAAGAATTATTTCCATTATTTATTGATAATCAAATAAATAATGAAACTAAAAACTTGACTACTTTTGATAATAGGATTGAATTAGATAAAGAAAAATCATTAATTTTTAATCCGAATTTTGACAACCCAAATAAATTATTTGAAATTGAATTTGTAGCACAGACAGATATTAGAGCAGGTGTTGTTAAAATAAAACCACAAAAAAAATTAGACAAAAATACTTATTTACATGCAAAAGCGAAAACAACAATCAAACTTTTTAATTTGAATAATGATAATAATGAAATAGAAGAAGCAGACAAAGATTTTAGACAAATAAATATGGAAACTAATTTTAAGGACTTGATAAATTTAGCAAAACGAAAAAATAAACTTAAAGAGGAATCTACATTACAAAATATGAAGTTTTATAAAAACGAACAAAAAATATTAAATAAAGAAAAAGCAAAAAACGGATTACAAAAATTAATAGAAAATGGAAATTTTGAAATTCCTAATTTTATATAAGAGTGTAGTCTTTTTAACAGAAGTAACCATTAACCAAATTAGAAAAAAAAATATTTCTTTAAACTAGCAAACTTGCAACTTTTAACTATATGCCATTAAGCTGGAACGAAATAAAATCACGAGCCATTAAATTCTCAAAAGAATGGGAGTCTGCCGAAAAAGAAAATGCAGAAGCTCAATCGTTTTGGGTAGATTTTTTCAATATTTTTGGAATAAGTCAAAGAAGGGTAAGCACTTTTGAGCATACCGTAAAAAAACTCGGCAACAAAGACGGACGAATTGACCTTTTCTGGAAAGGACGACTTATAATTGAACATAAATCAAAAGGGCGAAATTTAGATAAAGCATTTCAGCAAGCAATAGATTATTTTCCTGGACTAAAAGAGGAAGAGTTGCCAAAATTTATTCTTGTTTCTGATTTTGAAAATTTCAGATTATATAATTTAGAGGAAAATTTACAACACGATTTTTTGCTCTCCGAATTACATAAAAATATCAAACTGTTTGGATTTATTGCTGGTTATCAGAAAATTATTATCCGAGAGGAAGACCCAATAAATATTAAAGCAGCAGAAAAAATGGGCAAGCTCCACGATTTGCTCAAAGAAAATGGCTACAAAGGACACGAACTTGAAATTTATCTTGTGCGTTTGCTTTTTATGCTTTTTGCCGACGATACTGGTATTTTTGAAAAAGATATTTTGTGGGATTTTGTAGAAAATCATACTGCTGAAGATGGTAGCGACCTTGCTATAAAAATAGGTGAACTTTTTCAAGTTCTAAATACTCCACCAGAAAAAAGACAGAAAAATCTTAATGATATTTATACTCAATTTCCTTATATTAACGGAAAGTTATTTGAAGAAAAACTCTTTTTTGCCGCTTTTGATAGCAATATGCGTAAAATATTGATAGAAAGTTGTGCAATGGATTGGAGTTTAATTTCTCCAGCAATTTTTGGCTCGCTTTTTCAGAGCATAATGGACAAGGACGAAAGGCGAAATTTGGGTGCACATTATACTTCCGAAAAAAATATTCTAAAACTTATAAAACCTCTTTTCCTTGATGAATTTTGGAACGAATTTCATAAGATAAAAAATAGTTCTAAAAAACTTGTAGAATTTCACAACCGAATTAGCAAGCTTAAATTTTTTGACCCTGCTTGCGGTTCTGGAAATTTTTTAATTATTGCATACAGGGAGCTACGTAAACTGGAAATAGAAATTGTTTTTCAGATACGAAAATTAGACAAATTAGCTAATCAAACGTCTTTTTCGGATATTAGTGAATATTTTAAAATAGATGTCTCTCAATTTTATGGAATTGAAATTGATGAATGGGCTGCCCGAATTGCCGAACTTGCGATGTGGCTTATAGACCACCAAATGAACATTTTAGCAGGTGAGCTTGTGGGGAAATATTATGTGCGTATTCCTATCAAAAAATCGGCAAATATTACTCACGGAAATTCTTTGCAATTAGACTGGAATAATTTAATTTATGGTAGCTATTCTTATGTTACCGCCGACGAACTTAATGTTAATATTGTTTCAGAACCCCCAAGTTATTATAAAACTTTAAATGTAAAAGCAAAAAAAATAAATCTTATTGATGAGAATAAATTTCAACAAAAAGATAAAAAACATAAAACAAAGTTTGATTATATATTGGGAAATCCTCCTTTTATTGGTTCAAAAATACAATCTGCCGAACAAAGAAGAGATTTAGAAATTGCTTTTGATGGAGCAAAAAATGCAAAAGTGATGGATTATGTTTCGGCTTGGTTTATAAAAGCTGCAAAATATATTCAAAATACAAAAATAAAAGTTGCTTTTGTTTCTACTAATTCTATTTCGCAAGGCGAACAAACTTCTATTTTGTGGGGCGAAATGTTGAATCGTTATAAAATTTCAATAAATTTTGCTCACAAAACTTTTAAATGGACAAACGAAGCCAAAGGAAATGCGGCTGTATATGTTATAATTACAGGTTTTTCAAATTTTGAAATAAAAAATAAAATAATTTTTGATTACGAAGATATAAAAGGAGAAGCAACGGCAATTCCTGCCAAAAATATAAATCCTTATCTTATTGATGCTCCTAATTTACTGATAACTAAACAAACAAAGCCAATATCCAAAGTTCCAAAAATGAATTTTGGAAATATGCCATTAGATGGAGGAAATTTACTGTTTACTGATGATGAAAAAAAAGAGTTTATTTCCAAAGAGCCACAAGCCGAAAAATTATTTTTACCTTTGATAAGTGCAAGAGAATTTCTTAATAATCAGAAACGTTGGTGTTTATGGTTGGTTGATGCAAGCCCGAAGGAACTAAAATCAATGAAAGAAGTTTTTAAACGAATTGAAGCTGTTAAGAAATTTAGACTTGCCAGCATTGCTCCATCAACTCAAAAACACGCCGAAACACCTGCATTATTTAGAGACCGTAATCGTCCAGAAGCTTTTATCGTTATTCCAAGAGTCTCTTCAGAATTTAGAAAATACATTCCAATTGGATTTTTTGATAAGAATAGTATTGTGAGTGATACGATGCTATCAATTCCAGATGCTTCTATTTTTCATTTTGGCATTTTAACTTCCGAAATGCACATGACTTGGGTAAAATATACTTGCGGAAGATTGAAAAGTGATTATAGATATTCAAAAAATATAGTTTACAATAATTACCCGTTCCCAAAAGATGTGAATAAAAAACAAAAAGAACGGGTAGAAAAAGCTGCTCAAAAAGTATTAGACACACGAACAGAGTTTTCCGACAGCAGTCTGGCAGATTTATACAACCCAATTACAATGCCTCCGAGTTTGGTAAAAGCACATAATCAGTTAGATAAAGCTGTAGATTTGTGCTATCGTCCGCAAAAATTTGTAAACGAAAAAACCAGAATAGAATTTTTGTTTGACCTATATAGTCAATACATGACTCCTATTCTTGCCGAAATGGATAAGAAAAAGAAAAAATATAAACCACGCAAAAAGAAATATTAATTTTGCAATTGTTATCTGAAATAAAAATAATATCTTTGTAGATTGATATTTTATTACTCTTATTTCTTATAGAAATATGAATTATGTAAAAAATACTTTTGTATTTTTTTATAAATATATAAAAATTTTTAAAATGAAAGTTTGGAACATAGGTTCTCGTTGGGACAAAAATGGAAAAAAAGAAAATTCAATATTACATATTTTTGTAAAATACAATATTGTGTTTGCGGGAGAAGAGTATTATAAAAAAATAGATGATTCTGTTAGAACAGGGGATTTAATTGTAATATCAGATGGAATTACCATGGTTTATGCAGGTGAAATTTTAAGCGAACCTAAACCTTTAAATAAATTTAATTTTGAAGATTTTAAGGAAACATTAAAAATTAATGGAGTAGCAAATAATAAAAAAACTATTGGTTTTGAGGTGAAATTATATAAATTAAAAAAAGAAGAGCAAATTAAATATCGTAGCAATGCCTTTGAGAGAGTTATTAAACATGAAAAGGAAATTATAAATATTATAAAATCAAGAGAGTATTTTTTAAAAGCCACAGAAGCACATCAAAAATCAAATTTTGAAACAGCAAGAAATGAATATGAAAAAACAATTAAAGTTAATCCATTTTTTTTTGAAGCATATAATAATCTTGCACTTATTTTAATCTCTTATTTTAAAGAATATAAAAAAGCAAAACAATATTATGAGAAAGCTATTGAACTAAAACCAAATTATGCAGACTATTATTATAATTTAGCTATTCTTTTAAAAAACTACTTCCACGAAAATGAAAATGCAAGACAATATTTTGAAAAAGCTATTGAATTAAATCCTAATCATGTAAAAGCATATGTTAGCTTAGCTAAGCTTTATTCTTCTAATTTTAAAGAATATGAAAAAGCTAAAAAATACTCTGAGAAAGCTATTGAAATAGATCCTGAAGATTCACTTGCTTATTCTAATTATGCTAATTTATTAGAAAAACATTTTAAAAATTATAAAGGAGCAAAACAATATTATGAAAAAGCAATAAAATTAAATCCTAATTTTGCTAAGGCATACGATAATCTTGGTTCGCTTTTATCTAATTATTTTAATGAACCACAAGAAGCAAGACAATATTTTGAAAAAGCAATAGAATTAAACCCACAGAATGCAATGTCTTATTATAACCTTGCTACAACTCTTTGGCTTAATTTTAAAGAATATGAAAAAGCAAAAAAATATTTTGAAAAAGCAATTAAATTAGACCCTAATTTTGCTGGTGCATATAATAATTTTGCAAATTTGCTATCGCAAAAATTTAAAGATTACAAAAAAGCAAGACTATATTTTGAAAAAGCTATTGAATTAAGTCCAAGTAATTTTCAAGCTTATAATAATCTTGCAATACTTCTTAATATTCATTTTTTTGAATATAAAGAAGCTAAAAAAAATTATGGAAAAGCTATAGAGTTGAAAGAAGATGCAATTATATATAATAATTTAGCAATTTTACTTTGGCAAAAATTGCAAGAATACGAAAAAGCCAAAGAATATTTTGAAAAAGTAATTGAATTAAAACCTACTTTTGCTGAGGTTTATAACAATTTTGCACTTTTATTAGAAAAACATTTTAAAAATTATAAAAAAGCCAAACAATATTTTGAGAAAGCAATTGAATTAAATTCTAATTTTGCAGGGGCTTACAGTAATTTAGCTGTTCTTTTAGAAAATCATTTTAAAGATTACGAAAAAGCAAAACAATATTTTGAGAAAGCAATTTCAATAAATCCAAATTCTGCAGAAGTGTATCACAATCTTGCATCTTTATATTATAATAAATTAAAGAATATTGAAAAAGCACAAAATTATTTTATAAAAGCTTTAATAATTGACCCAGAACTTGAAATAACAAGAGAAGCATTATCTAAAATATCAAATTTTAACAACGAAACTTTTATTTCTAATATTTATATAAAAAATATTCATAATTTAAAAAAAATAAAAGATTTAAATATAAAACTATCTAAAACACAAAAACATTTATTTATTACAGGTAAAAACGGTAGTGGAAAAACAAGTATTCTTGAAGAAATTAATAATAATTTACAAGATATACTTGCAATTCCTATAACAAATATTTTTACAGAAGAGGGATTAATAAAATTTTGGAAAGATAAAGGTGAATATAATTTAAAAATAGATGTGGTTCAAAATTTATTAGACTTACGTTTAAAATACGAAACTAATAACTTTTTAACAGTTTTTTTTAATGATAAACATACACTTGTTGTAGAAATACCAGAGTATATAGAGAAAATAGAATTAAAGCAAAAATATTTGCCAAATGAAAACATAAGTAACAAAATGGTTAAGTATATTGTTTTTCAGGACTATAAGCAATTAAAAATAAGAAATAATGAAAAACATGAAATACAAAAAACTGTAGAACGAATATCAGATGTTTTAAAAATAGTATTTGAAGAGGAAGATTTAAAATTTGTATCAGGAATGGAAAATGATAACCTTGATTTTTATATTAAACGTTCCAATGGTGCAAAATTTAATTTTAATCAATTACCTGCAGGTTATGCTGCTGTATTGAAAATAATTTTTGAATTAATTTTACAAACTCAAGCAAAACCAAATAAAAGTGGCACAGAAGGTATTGTTTTAATTGATGAACCAGAACTTCATTTGCATATTGAACTACAAAAAAGAATTATGCCAATGCTAATAAAAATGTTTCCTAATGTTCAATTTATTATAGCTACGCATTCGCCATTTATTCTCAATTCGGTTTCTAATGCAGTTATTTATGATTTGGAAACAAATATTAGAGAGGAAGATTTTTCAGCTTATGCTTATGATGGAATTGTGGAAACTTATTTTGATAGCGATAAATATTCAAATAAAATAAAATATAAATTAAAAGAATATGAAAATTTAATCAATAAAAATAATTTGACTGAATACCAAGAGTATGAATTAGAAGATATTGAAGAATATTTAAAAGAAATACCTTTTCATGTTGCCAAAGAACTTGTAACAGAGTTTCAAAGATTAAAATTACATAAAATTTTAAAAACACAATGATAAATATAATCCGTAAAGAAGAAGAACCCAATTGTCTATCTATTGAAAAACAAAAAGAAATTGATAAAATAAAAAAAAATGGTATTGTTGATTGTGGAAAAGGAGATGAAAATGTAAGAGTAAAGCTAAAAAAAGATTTTCTAAATAAATGTTATATTTGTGAAAGTAGAGGAATAGTTTCAGAGATAGACCATTTTAAACCTTGGATTGGTGAAAATATTGATTTGAAATTTGAATGGAATAATTTATTTTATTCCTGTGGGTATTGTAATGGAAAAAAATCATCGGTATATAATAATTCATGTGATAATATGATTTTAGATTGCACGAATCCAAAAGAAGACGTGGAAAATTGTCTTATTTATAAAAAAGCAAAAAATCTAAAATCTAAATTTGATATATCTGTAGCAAAAGAATTTGAGAATGATAATAAAGTTTTGAAAACAGCAGAGTTTTTAAATAAAATTTATAATGGAAATGAAAAACGAGCTAATACAGATACTTTAAAAGAAAATATACTTTATAATTTAAAAATATTTCAAGAAAATGTTAGAAAGTATTTTGAAAAAATAGATAACACTAAATATGAAAAACGAATAATATTTGAATTAAGCAAAAGAAGTCCTTTTACTGCATTCAAACGCCAAATAATAAAAGACAAAAAAAAATTACATCAATTCAAAAAATATTTTGATTAATACCTTAATAATTAATCAAATATATTAGTAATTAATTAAACCAATAATCAAATTAAAAAAAATCATGTCAAAAAGAACTATCGTATTAATGCCAGGAGATGGTATAGGTAAAACAGTTTTAGATGAGACAGTTAGAGTATTAAACGCAGCAGGTTTCGAAGCTGATTACGTAGAAGGAGATATCGGTTGGGAATTTTGGAAAAAAGAAGGAAATCCTCTTCCACAACGAACTATTGATTTAATTGCAGAGCATAAAGTTGCTCTTTTTGGAGCAATTACATCAAAACCAAAAGATGAAGCTTTTGAAGAACTTGCATCAGAATTAAAAGAAAAAGGACTTGTTTATTCAAGCCCTATTGTTGGTTTACGTCAGCATTTTGGCTTGGACATTTGTGCAAGACCTTGCAAAACCTACAAAAACAACCCTCTAAATTTTATCAAAAGAGGAATTGGCGATGAGATTGTGGAGCCAGAAGTAGATGTTGTAGTTTTTAGACAAAACACCGAAGGTCTTTACGGAGGCGTAGAATGGAGCAATCCACCAAAAGACGTTTACAACGCACTTATGACGCACCCTAAATTTAAACAAAATTTTGGCGAAACTCCTGTGGACGAATTATCGGTTTCTACTCGTATTTTTACAAAAAAAGCTACCGAAAGAATTTTGAGAGCTGCTTTTGAACATGCCAAAGAGTATGGTTATAAGTCGGTTACAGTTTGCGAAAAACCAAACGTAATTAGAGAAACATCTGGAATGATGTATAAAATGGCACAACAACTTCAAAAATCTGATTATTCAGAAATTGAACTTTGGAACACAAATATTGATGCTCAAATGATGTGGCTAACTAAAAACCCTGATACTTATGGAGTTATGGTAGCTGGAAATATGTTTGGAGACATTATTTCTGATGGTTTTGCTGGACTAATCGGCGGACTTGGATTTGCTTGCTCGGCACAAATGAGTGCAGATGGAGTTGCTGTTTTTGAGCCAACTCACGGTTCTGCTCCAAAATACGCTGATTATGAGACTTCTATCGTAAATCCTATTGCAATGGTAGAATCTGCTTGCATGATGCTTGATTATTTGAACGAAAAAGAAATTTCTACAAAAATAAGAAAAGCAATTTCGGAAATTATCTCGGAAGGAAATGTCAGAACTTATGATATGATGAAAATGACAGGACGTGCAGATGTTGTAACAAAAGGTGCAGCTTCTACTACTCAAATGGCTGATGCTATTATCGCAAAATTTTAACCCTGATTTTTTTTGATTTTTTAGACATCTTTCCAATTAGTAGAAAATGACCCCAAACCCCTAAAAGGGGCTTTTATCGCAGATAATAGCCTTTCTTTTAGGAGGGTTGGGAGTCAAAAACGACAACTTTTTCTAAATTAAGTTTAATTGGAAAGATGTCTAATATTAAAAAAAATCAAGGCAATCTTAAAATCAAGATAATCAAGCTCAAGACAATTAGTTAAAAAATTATAAAAAAATAGTTTTTTGTAACAAAATGTTACAAATATCGTTATAGAGGTAACATCAAACTCGTGTTTGAAGTTACTTTTAGTTTATTTATTAACCAATTAAAATTAAAAAAAATGAAATACAAATATTTATTTATCAGTGTATTATTAATGGCAATAATTTCCATGTCGGCAACTTGTCAAGACGATATTGAAGACCAAGACCTAGTTGATAAACGAGAGAATATTGAAGGTAAATGGCATGGTTCTTACAATGATGGTGCTCCTGTTGATTATGAAATAGAAATAACATTAGACGCAGAAGATGAAACAAAGATTAATTTAAAAAACTTTTTCCGTGGAGATGAAACTGCTTATGCAATTATGACTGAAAACACTCTAACAATACCAAGTCAATCTTATGGAAGTGAAACAATTGAAGGAACAGGTATAATTCAAAATGATTATCAGAGAATTGAGTGGCAACTAATTGTAGATGATGAAGAATTTGCTGTAACATATACTCCTGGTGGAGTTACCAAAAAAGTAGAAAATTAAATTATCGTAATCAAAACAGTAAAAAAAGCTAATATCTAATTTATATAGATTTTGGCTTTTTTTTATATTTCTGCAATCGTTTGCGTAGATTTTTATCAAAAAAAATTTGCATGGTTAAAATAAATAATGTATATTTGTGTGTTTTTAAAAACAAAATTTTATTTATTAATCTTTAATTTATTTTAACATGAAAAAATTTTTTACGCTAATGTTTTTAGCTCTTATGGCTAATTTTGCCATAGCACAAGTAACGGTAACTTTTAATGTAGATATGAGCACCTACACTGAAACAGCAACTTATGATGTCTATATTACAGGAAGTATATTTGGAACTTGGACAAAGCCAGGAACAGATGATACTTACAAATTAACTGATGCAGACGAAGATGGAATTTACACTTATGTTGCAAATGATGTTGCTGAAGGAGAAGTTTTATATAAGTTTTTTGCAGGAGAAGCAGGTACTATAAATTGGGATAGTGGCGAATGGCCAGGAGATCCTAATAGAACTATTACTGTTGGAACAAGCAACATGTCTGTAACAAACCTATGGGGAGAACTTGGTGTTGTAAGTGTAAATGAATTAGTATCTTCTAATTTAAATGTTTATCCAAACCCTTCTTCTAATGGTATATTTGTTTTAAATTCAAGCGAAAAAGGACAACTTCAAGTTGTAAATATTATTGGAAGTATAGTTCTTTCACAAGAAATTACAAATTCTGAAAATACAATTGACCTTTCTAATCAAGCAAGTGGTGTTTATTTTCTAAATATTGCAACAGAAAATAAAACAACTATTATTAAAGCTATTGTAAAATAGTTTTAAGTTCAACTTTTTACTAATATTAAGTTTGCTTCAGTATAGATTCTTTGTGAATAAACTGGAGCAAATTTTTTATAAACAATTCATTTAAACCCAAATTCATACCAAAATCTTTTCTACTTCGCATAATGTTTTTCCAGCGAGTTAATTGAAATGCACTTATATTATTTTCTTTTTTAAACATTCCAACATCGCCAATAATATCCATACGTTTAGCCAGTAATTCTAATATCTGAAAATCAAGCGAATCAATTTGTTCTCTATATTGTTCCAGTCTGTCTGAAATTTCGCCAGTTTTTACAATTTCGTCGGTAAATTTCAGTTTTTGAATTAAGTTACCTAACTCAATTGGAGTAAGTTGTTGTTTGGCATCGCTAAGGGCTTCTTTTGGATTACAATGAGTTTCTATCATAAGTCCGTCCATGTTTATTGCGAGGGCTTTTTGGGCAATTTCTTCAATATAACTGGTAAGTCCAGAGATATGACTTGGGTCGTTAATGATTGGTAGAGTGGGGTATAGACTTTTCAATTCTATCGGAATTTCCCACTTAGGAATGTTACGAAATTTGACTTTTTCAAAAGGATAAAAACCTCTATGAATTGCTCCAAGTTTGTGAATACCAGACTTATAGAAACGTTCCAAAGCTCCAATCCACAAACTTAAATCTGGATTTAACGGGTTTTTTACAAGCACTGGAATATCAACGCCTTTGAGTGCTTCTGCAAGTTCTTGCACCGAAAAAGGATTTGCTGTAGTTCTTGCTCCAATCCACAGAATATCAACGCTTTCTGTATGTAAAAGGCATTGCTCCACATGTTCGGGAGTGGCTACTTCTACAGCTGTTAATAGATTGGTCTCTTTTTTTACCTCCTTTAACCATTTAAGTCCTTCTTTACCAACTCCTTCAAAATTATTGGGACGTGTGCGAGGTTTCCAAATTCCTGCTCTAAATATTTTTACTTGCTCTATCTCAGCTATTTTTTTCGCAGTCTCTAAAACTTGAGTTTTGGTCTCAGCACTACAAGGTCCTGCTATTATAACTTTCTTTGTATCTGATAGTTGGCTATGCCATTTATTTATTGGTGTTAATTTCATTGTTCGGAATTGCTTGATTACCTATGGTTATTCTTCAATGTTTTTATAATATAATTACTAGAACTCAATTTTTATCTTTTTAACTTCTCTTCTCCCTTTTAAAGTTAATTTATTTTTATTAGAAAATTGATCTCCAGACAATTCCCATGTTTTAATAACACTTGAAAGTCCGTATTTATCCATGCCAAAAACAGTTACATAAATATTATCCTTTTTATGAAATGTGAATTTTTCGTTATTCAATTTCCAAGTTGTTTTTTTACTATAATTTTTAGTATCTGATTGATAAACAGTGTTTTTACCATGTTCTATCGTAATAAAAATTTTATCATAGAAATCATTCTTTCTAAATTTTAAACTAATCTTTTTTATTTCACTTTCATTCAAATTTGAAACAGGTAATTTAATGTTAAAATTCTCATTGCCAACCGTCATTTCATTATTTATAGATTTTATTTCTGATAAAATATTGAAATTATAAGTCATATCATTTTCACCAATAAGGTAAAATGGAATGAAAATATTTTTACTATTTGTATAATCTAAGTTAAAATTAGACAATGTATTAAATTCATCATCAATAAGTTGTGCTTCTGAACTTAAATCTTTATTTTTCGTTGTATTTATAATTTCAATTTTTGCTTCTAAATTATTCAGCGATGATTTCTCCAAGTATAAATCTGGAATTTTATAATTAAATTTTAAATTGACTCCATAATAATCGCCAATTTTAAGTTCTGTAATTTTCTCTAGTTCTATTTTTATATCATCAACTTTTTGTGGGATTTCTATATTTTGATTATTAAAAGCATTCTGCAATTCTTGAGACGATGTTTTAGAATTAATGCTAAAACCAATTTCTGAATTATTTTGCAAATTAAAATATGGAACAAATATTTTTATATCATTTTTTAAGTTTCTATTATTAACTTCAAAATTATTTTCCTGAGTATTTATAAAGAAAATTAAATCTGAAATTTGATTACCTTGTTTTATAATTGGCTTAGTTGTAAATAAATCATTTTCAAAAATAGAAGATATTTCGTAGTTAAAATTAATTTCTACACCCGAAACATTTTCATATTTTTTAGGAGTTATGGATATTTTTTTATGTCTAAAATTAGCAGGTAAAATTTTCTGAAATGTTAAGTTTAATTCGTCTAAATTATTTGAATTTGTGTAATTAATGTTATTAAAATCTTCGCCAAGATTATTTTTTATAATAATTTTGCTAATAAGGTCATTTTTTCCAACAATATCATAGTCATAAGCCGTTATATTTATTGGGTCTGAGTCTGTTACAGTGAAATATCTAACTCCTGCGTAGGCGACAAAAGAGTTTTTATTTGTCTCAGAATAGTATTTTGATAAGCGACCAATATTTACAACCCAAAAAATATCCGGATAACCATGCCCTTTATTTGAGCCTCGTTTGGAAAATATTTTACCAAAAATATTAGGCGTATCATACTTATAATAGCTCGCTACCAGTTCTTTAAGTTCCAGACGGACAAAATAAACTTGTGGCTGATTTATTGTGAAATTTGTCTCCGAAATGGTCTCAAAAATAATATTTTTACTTTTATTGCCAGCTTTTAGATTTGCTTTGAGCTTTTGTTTTCCCTTTGGGATATTCAAATCGTGATAAGGAATAAAAAAGGATATATTATCTTTTAGTTCACTAACATCTTTATTCTCTGTGTTTTGATTGTCATCAAAGAAACTATACTTTTCACCTGTCTCTATATTTTCTAATTCAATAAAAAAATAAAAGTCCTTTAAATCTTCTGCTTGGCTAACTCCAACTATTTGATGTGATAAAAATTTATATTCACAATCAAATTTTACATTTATTCCTCTTAAATCATACATTTTTATATTATCTTTTATTATTAAATTTCTTATCTGAAATTCTTGTTCTTGATAATAATATAATTGAGGAATTTTTATTTCTATCTTTTTAGTAAAAATTACTCCATAGTCTTTAAATTCATTATGTGCATTTATTTCAAAATCAATAGAATAACTACCTTTATCTAAATCTATTTCATCGTAAGGAATAAAAAATTTAAGTCCTTCTTCTTTTGAAATTTTGGGTTGTTTAGAGTCTGGTTTTGCATAAGCATAAATTTCGTTTAAGGCACTATTATTTACCTGTTCTTCGTTATATTTTAAATTGGGAGTAAAATAAAATTGATTAAAAAAATAATCTTCAAAAGCATTCATTTTTAGGTCAAAACTAACGGTTATGCCAGATTTTTCTATTATTGTTTTCGGATAGATAATTTTAAAATTAGATATACTAAATTCCTGATTATAAATCTCATCGGATTGAGAAAAACTATTTTGTGAAAGAAATAGAATTGTTAAAAATATTAGAATTGTTTTTTTCATTTTTTATAATTTAATTTATTACCTTTGTGGAGTTTAATTAAGTTTAAAGTTGTCAAGTTTAAAGTTATCAAGTTCTCAAGTCATTAAGTTGTCAAGTTTAAAGTTCGTTCCATTTTTATACAAATCCAACGCTTTATTATCTTATTTAATTGATTGTATTATAGGTAAGTAAGTGTGATTTTAAATAAACATATTTTCTTTTAAAGTAGAATAAACTTTTAATCTTATACTTAAAATTTTCAACTCCTTACCTCGCTCATTTATTGATATTTAATTTACAAAGATACAACAAAATTATGCAAATATATATTTATTTTTTACTAACTTTTATTTTTTTGATATTTAGTGAATTTTCTTATTCGCAAAATACAGATAGTCAGAAAATAAGGAAAGTAGTAATTGATGCAGGTCATGGAGGCAAAGACCCAGGAGCAGTAGGCAAAACTTCTTATGAGAAAGATATTTGCCTGGCAATTGCCTTAATGTTAGGTGGTTACATAGAGGCGAATATGAAAGATGTTGAAGTTATTTATACTCGAAAGACAGATAAATTTGTTACACTTCACAAGCGAGCAGATATTGCAAATGATAATGATGCAGACTTATTTATTTCTATTCATGTAAATTCTACAAAAGGGCATAGAGCTTATGGCACATCTACTTACGTTATGGGGTTGCACAAAAGCGAAGAGAATATGGAGGTTGCTGCCACCGAAAATTCTGTTATATTAAAAGAGTTAAATTACAAACAAAAATATTCTGGTATTGACCCCGATTCACCAGAAACTTATATTATTTTAAACCTTTATCAAAATGCCTATCTTGACCAAAGTTTGTTGTTGGCAGAAAAAGTTCAAAATCAGTTTGAAGAGCGTGCGGGTAGAAAAGATGGGGGAGTGAGACAGGCAGGCTTATTGGTTTTGTGGAAAACAACAATGCCAAGTGTTCTTATAGAAACAGGTTTTATAAGCAACAGAAATGAGGAAAAGTTTTTAAAATCAACTTATGGACAGGAAATTATTGCATCGGCAATTTTTCGTGCTTTTAGAGATTATAAAAATGAAATAGAAGGTCGTAAGTAATGAATAATTAATAATGAACAGTTAATAATTTTGCTGACGCTTGAAATACAGGACATGGTGTTTTTCATATCTACTTTACACTTTCTAAATTTTAACTCATTAGCGTAGGGTTTAAAACTGGAGTGTTAATAATTGGGGTTTTTCGCCTTAAAAAATCATGTATGTTTTAAGACAAATATATTTTAATTCTTCATACTTTAAGTGAAAAACACCTTGAAAAAGCCCACCCCAACCCTCCCAAAGGGAGGGAGTTCTTCTTTCGTTTTTACCTCTCCCAAAGGGAAAGACAAAGCTCCCTCCCTTTGGGAGAGTTGGGGTGGGCTTTACAATATATTTTTGATTTAATGATAAAAAAAAATCACTTTAAACTACATTAGAATAAAACTTACATGAAGCAAAATAGTTAATTATTAACACCCCAGTTTAAAACCCTACGCTAATGAGTTGAAATTTAGATTATTATTATTGTATTTTTTATTTTATAAACAAATAAAAAAAGTGTAAACTACTTTTGGTTAATATGAAAAACGCCGATATTATATTTAGCTATCCAATAATAAAGCAATAAAACAATATTTCAGTAATAAAACGATTTTAGCAATTAACAATAAAACAATAGAGCAATCTAACAATAAAGCAATAAAAATATGAAAAAAAATAGTGTGATATTAATAGGGTTAATTGTAGCTGTTACTTTGGCTTTATTTTTTTATGGAATCAATTTTTTGAAAGGTAAGAACTTCTTTAGCAAAGATTTAATTGTTTATGCAAGATACGAAAAAGTGAATGGATTGTATGGCTCTGATGCAATAATGATTAATGGTTTTAAGGTTGGGCAAGTGCTCAATGTTTCTTTTGCACCTGATAATTCTGGCGATTTAATAGTTGAAATGCTCATTCAGGCAGATATTGATATTCCGAAAAATTCTACTGCAAAAATTTCCAGCTTAGATATGATGGGAACAAAAGGGATAAATATAATCTTTAATAATGAGGCAGTAAGCATCTGTGAGACAGGTGATACACTGCGTCCAGATTTGGAAACAACAGTAAAAGATGAGATCGAGGTTCATGTGTTACCAATAAAAGAAAAAACATTAAAACTTGTAAGTTCTTTAGATTCAGTTATTAGTATGTTGCAAATGATTTTTGATGATGAGATGCAACAAAATATAAAATATAGCGTATCAGGGGTCAATAGCACTATTGCAAATTTGCAAAGAACAAGTTACACCTTAGATACGCTTATAAAAGGAGAAAAGGATAATATTTCAAATATTATTAACAATTTTTCCACATTAAGCGATACTCTTGCAAATGCTAATATTTCAAAAACTATTTTAGATGCAAACAAGGCAATAGAAGATATAAATGGAATTGTTTATAAAATTAATGAAGGTGATGGAACATTAAATCAACTACTTACTAATGATACTTTATATACCAATATTGAAAAAGCAACTTATGATTTAGACGTTTTAATCAAAGACATTAATGAAAACCCGAAAAAGTATTTGCATTTTTCTATCATTGACATGGGAAATAAAAAAGAAAAAAAGGGAAAAGAATAAAATTTGGCAAAGATATTGTGTTTAATTTTATTAAATTATTAGTGTAGTTAATAAAAACCAGTGTTAAAAATTTATTATATTTAAAAATTATGAAAAAAAATAGAATATTAATTTTATTACTAAGCCTTCCAATAATTTTACTTATTTTTTCTTCGGGAAAATCTATAAATAATTTAGCAAATAGAAAAGGAAAGGTAACAGAAGAGCTGTCGCCAAAAGCAGATTCTGCTGAAATTGTTTTTTGGTATAGAACAAATGTTCGGATAGATAGACGAACACAACAATACAAAATTTCTGGTGCAGGTGGTGTTGCAGCGGGTTCGCGAGACGAGTTTGAAAAAGAGCTGTGGAAGGGGCTTTCTAAACGAAATATCGTTGTAGGTCCATTTCAATATAAAAAGGCAGCGGTTAACTCTCGTAAACTTTATAAAAGTAAAAGAAAGAAGATAAAAGAAATCCCATCGGATAATCCTACAGAAGTTTTTTGGTTTGCTGTCAAATTCAGAGAGTCAGATAGATTAAAGGTTTATGTTTTTGAACGAAATCCTGCGAGTCTTGCTAGGGGTTCTACTACCAATTTTGCAGATGGTCTTTACGAGCTGTTGGCATTTAAGCAGTTTGCTGTTGGTCCTTTTTGGAGTTACAAACAGGCAGAAAAGGCTAAAATTCTTTATGCTAAAAATCAATAGTAAATTACAAAGATACTTTTTGGAGTGGACTCAATTTTAGTTTTTAAAAATAGGGAGTTTCAGTAAATGTAGCAAAAATTAAGAAATCAGCTAATTTTGATTGGCTGATTTTTTATTTTTTATAATCAATTCAGTATTGCTAATTTAGGCTACCCACGTAAGGTTGGACAGTAACTGCGTTCATTTGCATTAAATTTCTTTAAGCTTCACAATATCAGCGTGATATGTTTTAGTGATTTGGCAGTTAAGCATACCTAAAAGCAAGCAAATGAAATAAAAGTTACACCAATTGTTGCACCTTAAATAAATTTTTCTTACCTTTGTATTAATAAATTAGAGGAAAATGTTTGCACCATTTTCCTCTGTTATACCAAGTTTAACTTATAAATTACTCTACATGATGATTTTTATTTTCTCTAAAAATTAGGAAAATTATTAAA
>JAOZQN010000419.1 GCA_029932195.1 Bacteroidales bacterium
GTTTTTGTAATATATTCACAACCAGCTAATTACAACTCCGAAACTTCAGTTATTGTTATTTTTGTGCAACTAATAAAAAAATATTGTTCTCTAAATAAGACATGCCACATGGCACATCTTTATGTATTTTTTATAATTTAATCTGTAATCTTTAAATCATGAACAAAACGAAACTTTCGGTAGCATATATTATGCTATTTGTAATGTTGTTTGGTAGTATTTTTTCTGCGTTTGCACAAAAACAAAACTACAATTATTCCGATAGCTGGGGCAACAACGGCTATACTGTAACAGACTCAAAATCAACGGCTATTGAAATAAATTATTCAATAAGCGAATTTGCGTTATCAGAAAACGAAATTAAGGGAGAGACTCTCCAAAACATAGAATTATCCGGTATTTTTCTTTTTAATGAAGCAGGAATGCCAGACCTCCCTGGTTCTAGTAAGCTAATTGCTATTCCACAAGGTTCTACTCCTAAATTAAAAATAGTAGATTACAGAACCGAAACAATCAAAAATGTAAACATGGCTCCTGCACCTGTAATCCCTTTGGATACAGATGATTATATGGACTACAGTAAAAACGAAAAAGTATTTTCTCAAAATTCTTTTTATCCGAAAGAGCCAATCAAAATTTCATCTATAAAACAAATAAGAGGCGTAGATGCTGTTATGTTGGGAATAACTCCATTTCAATATAATCCTACCACAAAAGAACTTATTGTTTACCGAGATATAAAAATAGAAATTTCTTTCGAAGGCGGAAACGGACATTTTGGCGAAGATAGATTAAGAACACAATCGTGGGAAGCTATTTTAAACGATGCTTTTATCAATTATAATTCGCTTCCAAAAATTGATTTTAATAATAAAAACAAAGGAGCAAAAGACGGTGAATTTGAATATGTTATCCTTACATTAGACAATAGCGATTTTACCGATTGGGCAAAAACAATTGCCGATTTCAGACGCAAACAAGGAATTAATACAGGAATTTTCACCATAGCAGATGTTCCTGGTGGAAATACTGTTAATTCAATTGAAGCGTGGGTTGATAACATGTATAATACCTGGGCAACTCCACCAGCAGCAATTCTTATTCTTGCCGATTATGGAACAGGAACTTCTGGAATTACTTCGCAAGAATATCCTCACCCTTATAGTGGAACTTATATATCTGATAATCACTATGCTGATGTTGATGACGATGACTTGCCAGACATTGCTTTTGCACGTATAACTGCAAACGATGCGACTCAATTAGAAGTTATGATAACAAAATTTATAGAATACGAATCTGCTCCTCCAACGAGTGTTGATTTCTATAATCACCCAGTTTCTGCACTTGGTTGGCAGACAGCACGTTGGTTCCAAATATGTTCGGAAGTAATTGGTGGATATTGGAAAAATGAATTAGGAAAAGATCCTGTTAGAATTAATGCTGTATATGATGGAAACCCAAATTCTGACCCTTGGTCGGAAGCTACAAACACTGCAACTGTTTTAAATTATTTTGGAACAAGTGGATTAAATTATATTCCTGCATCACCTTCAGAACTTGGAGGTTGGACAGGAGGAAATGCTACTGCTATAAATAATGCAATAAATTCTGGTGCTTTTATGCTACAACATAGAGACCACGGATTAGAAGAAGGCTGGGGCGAACCTTATTATAGAAACCCTAATATTAATGAATTAAATAACACAGACCTTACTTTTATTATGTCAATTAACTGTCTCACAGGGAAATTTGACCATAGCTCAGAGTCTTTTGCAGAAAAATTTCACAGATATACCAGTGCAGGAAATAATTCTGGTGCTTTGGGACTTATTGCAGCTTCTCAGGTTTCTTATTCTTTTGTAAACGATACCTACGTTTGGGGTTGTTATGATAACATGTGGCCAGATTTTATGCCAGACGAAACTCCAAACCCAGAAAACAGACTGATTTTACCTGCTTTTGCTAATGTTGCTGGTAAAAATTTCTTATATCAGTCAAGCTGGCCTTACAATACTGAAAACAAACAAATTACTTACAGATTATTCCACCATCATGGAGATGCTTTTTTGAATGTTTACTCAGAAGTTCCTACCGATTTAACTGTTGATTGCAACAACGTTATTTTATTTGGAAATAATAATTTTGATGTTGATACTGAAGAAGGAGCTTTTATTGCAATTACTTTTTACAACGAAACAACAGAAGAGGTAGAAATTCTTGGAACAGCACTAAGCATTGGTGGAACAACTACAATTAATATGACAGGTGTTCCAACTCCTGAAAGTCAAGTTTTGATGACAATCACAAAACAAAATAAATTCCGATACGAGCAACTTATTGATGTTATCACGCCAAGTGGTCCTTATATTGTAAAAGAAAGTTTTGTAATTAATGATGCCACAGGAAACGAAAACGGTGAAGCAGATTATTGCGAAACTCTGAATATTGACATTACTCTCGAAAATGTAGGAACAGAGGTATCAAATAGTGTAACTGCCACACTTACAACAGACGACCCTTATGTAATTTCTATTTCTAACAACGTAAATATTGATTTTGGAAATATTGATGCAGGAAGCACAACAACAAGTTCAAATAATTTTACTATAACATTAGCAGACTCTATTCCAGACCAGTACAGAGTAAATTTTGACTTTCTTATGATGGACGTTTCAAAAGCAACTTATGAAACAGGTATTTCTTTTAAAGTAAATGCCCCTGATTTAGGAGTTCAATTTGATAATATTTTAGATGAATCTGCAGGTTTATCTTTTGCAAGCTCACCAATTTTATTATTAGACGAACTAACTCTTTATAATTATGATATTTCGGTAATTTCTATTGGAGGAAACAACAACGGAATGCTTGACCCAGGTGAAACCGTAGAAATAACAATAAATGGCTTGAATAATGGACACGCAGATTTCTACGAAGCACTTTGCAAATTAGAATCTACAAGCAGTTATATTACTATCCACGAGGACGTTCAAATACTTGGAAATATTCCTTTAGAAGAAAGCATAGAAGCAGTTTTTATTGTAACAATTGACGAAAACACTCCTATTGGAGAAATTGTTGATTTGAATTTCACATTATATAGCGACATTTATACAGCACCAGAATACAATGAGCTTCTTGAAATAGAACTAAAAGTAGGACTTATTGTTGAAGATTTTGAAACAGGTGATTTCTCTGCATATAGTTGGGATAACGATATTACTTATCCTTGGATTACACAAGAATCTGTAGTTCACGAAGGAACTTATTCTGCAAAATCAGCAAGTATTAGTCACAACCAAACTACAAGTTTGGAAATAACCTTAGATGTATTAAATGATGATGTTATTTCATTTTGGGCAAAAACATCTTCTGAAAACAATTTTGATTATTTCAAGTTTTATATTGATGGTGATGAGAAGAACTCGTGGAGTAATGAGGTAGACTGGGAAGAAGTTACATGGGACGTTACTGCTGGCACACATACTTTTAAATGGAAGTATTCTAAAGATGGCTCTGTTTCAAACGGAGATGATTGTGGATATTTAGATTATATTTTATTCCCTACTTTTTCAGGAGCAAAAGATACCAAAGATGGTATAACTATCAATGGCACAGATATTCCAACTTGGCTTACTCTTACAGACAACGGAAATGGAACTGCAAACTTAAATGGAACAGCTCCAGAAGGTAGTGCAGTCTATGATGTAATTATTGAAGCAACAGAAAATACTTTTACTGAGACACAAGAATATCAAGTAACGGTAGATGACGTTGTTACAATAAAAACAACAGAGGGTTTTGTTAATATCTATCCTAATCCTGTAACAGATGTTTTACACATAGATTTTTCAGAAAAATCGGATAATGATAAAATTATTATCTACGACTTGAGCGGAAGAATTTTATCTGAGCAAAAATTAAACTCACAACAAAATGAGGTTAATGTAAATAACTTATCTTCAGGAACATATTTTATTGAACTAATTAGAGGAAACGATATTTATAAACAACAAATAATTATCAAATAATTTTGTTATAATTAGTCAGTAATTTTGTAGCCTAGTCAAAGGTTCACTTGAAGTGAACCTTTGACTATTTTTTTTTACTTTTGAAAAATTATTTATGAATGGAAAATATACAAACAAAACGTCTTATTCTTAAAGAGATAGAAATAAAAGATGCAGAACAAATATACAAATTGTTTTCGGATAAAGACTTATTAAAATTTACAGATAATGATATTCATAAAACAATTGATGATACAAAAAAACTAATAAAAAAATATCAAAAAGAATTTGAAAGCGAAAAGTCTGCTAGGTGGGCAATTTGTTTGAAAAAAAAGAATGAAATTATTGGTGTTTTATCAATATATCACATAGATAAAAAGCATAAATTTGCTACAATAGGAAGTTTGTTGGACAAAAATTACCAAAAAAATGGTTTTATGTCAGAAGCTAGATTAGCAACTATTGATTATGCTTTTAACTTTTTGAAATTAAATAGATTAGAAGCACAAGTTTTTGTGAAAAATATACCTTCTATAAAAATGTTAGAAAAATTAGGCTTTCAAAAAGAAGGCAGACTATGACAAAATTTTATGATAAACAATAAATTAGAAGATTCTTTTATGTATTCTATACTTAAGTAGATTGACAATTTTAAATTTACGATTTACGATTGGTGGACACCTGAAAATAAATAAATTAATCAAAAATAATTTTGTTTTTGTGTGAATTTTGCAACCAGTATGCTCTATAATGATATGATGTGTTTCACATCGGAAATACACTTGCACTATGCAGGGCTTTATACAATGTTGAAGATAGCACAAATGTTCAAAATTTAGGAGTCAGTTCGTAAATTGCACCAAAAGCTCTGCATTGTATCAAGTGCAATGCAAGGGTTTCCTTCTACTTATTATCAAATCGCTCTTTCCAAATCATCGGATTTCTACTTGTGTGAAATACAGCAAATACATTGATTGATTGTTAATTCATCAATGTAGAAATAAATTGAAAAAGGAAATCTACTTACAACCGCCTTTCTTATTTTTTTATTAATCTTCGGAAATTGGAATGGATTCTCCTGTATTCTTATAGCAGTTTTCTTTATTTCTTGAAAATATTCTTCTCCTAGACTATCTTTTTGTAAATCGTACCAATTTTTCGCTTCTTTTATTTCTATTTCAGCAAATGGATTGATTATTAATTTGTAAGACTTCATTGGTTATAAACTTTTTTCAAATTCGTCCCAAGTCTTTCCAACTTCTGGATTTTTCATTACATATTCATACCTGCTGTCAAGTTCTTTTTCTTGTTCAAGTGTTAATTCTGATAGGCTTTCGTCTTCAATAATTTGCAAAAAGTTATAATCAACTGCTAATGCTCTAAGCATATTTACAATACTTAATGATTGTGGCGTATTTTCTGTTATTTTTATAGTATAACTCACTAAAGTTTTTGCCTTCATTTTATATTGATTATCAATAATTTATAAAATTAATT
>JAOZQN010000420.1:0-2317 GCA_029932195.1 Bacteroidales bacterium
TTTTGTAATATATTCACAACCAGCTAATTACAACTCCGAAACTTCAGTTAGTAATTCTTAAATAATTTTACTTATTACCAAGTAGTCGCTCAAAAAACATCCTAAATCTCAATACATTTTTAATAATTTAAAAAATTATTTTAATGAAAAAAAAACATTTTATTTTTGGACTCCTTTTTTTGCTATCATTTTCGCTTACGGCAAATAATATTCAAATAGCAAACGTCTCACTTACAGACAAAAACACAACAGACCATTATTATATGGTGAATTTTGATATAACATGGGATAACTCTTGGCGAACAAGTGCAGTACCTACAAATTGGGACGCTGCTTGGGTTTTTGTAAAATATCGTGTAAAAACCGGTGATGTTTGGCATCATGCAACCATACACTGGGTTGATGGAACAGGAGCAAACGACGGGCATACAGTTCCAGGAGGTTCAACAATTTTCAGTTTAGAAGATAATAGTGCAAATGGAGCTTATGGAGTTTTTATGTATCCAGATGCAGATATGTTGCAGCAGTCAGTAGCTTACAGCGGAGTAAAACTTCGTTGGGATTACGGTGCTGATGGACTTGCAGATGTTGATACCTATGAGATTATTGTTCAAGGAATTGAGATGGTTTATGTTCCGCAGGCTTCATTTTATCTTGGCGACGGCTCTGCTACAAATAGAGAATTTGAAGATGCTACATCAGGAAATCCTTTTCATCTAACATCGGAAATTGCAATTACAATTGGAGGCGGAGGAGTTGGTTCGTTAGGAAATAATCATAATGTTGGTGCAGCAAGTGTAAATGATGATTTTAATGATGGTGCAGCACAAAATTTACCAGCAGTATTTCCAAAAGGTTATGATGCTTTTTATTGTATGAAATATGCAATTAGTCAAGAGCAATATGTTGTTTTTCTTAATACACTTACAAGAGTTCAGCAAGCAAAAAGAACATTCGCAACCGATGCAGGAGAATTTCATTATCAAGACCCTAATAGAACAAGTCCTGTAAGTAGAAATAGTGTTAAGTGCCAATCAGATCCGGGTGCATTGGGGGTAAGAATTTATGGTAATGATTTAGACGATGATAATACTTTTAATGAAAGTGCTGACGGGCAAAATATTGAATGTAATTATCTAAATATTGCTGATATTATGGCATACCTTGACTGGTCTGCACTTCGTCCAATGTCGGAATTGGAATTTGAAAAAGCACAAAGAGGAACTCTTAACGCTGTTTCTGGCGAATTTGCTTGGGGCGACCTAAGTATTGCAAGGGCAGGAAATATTGCAAATAGTGGACAAGCATCGGAAATTGCAACAAATTCAACAACATCAAATGCTGTTTATGATAATGATGCACAAGTTCAAGGTCCTATGCGATGCGGAGCAATGGCACTCGCAGGTTCTACAAGGCGAGAAGCTGGTGCAACATATTATGGAATTATGGATATAACTGGTGGCTTGTGGGAATGGCAAGTTACTGTGGGACATGCTACTGGGCGAAATTTTACCGCAACAATGGGCGACGGCGAACTTGATGTAAACGGTCAAAGAACAAATGGAGATTGGCCTAATTACTCAACAGGTTATGGCGGTGGCATAAGAGGAGGAACATGGGCAACTGATTCTCCAAACTATGATAATGATTTAACAATATCTGGAAGGAGAACTGCAAATTGGATTCCGCAACAGCGAAACGGTGCTCCGCAAAGATACAATTCAGTAGGAGGACGAGGCGTAAAATCAGCTCAATAATTATTATAAAAATGAACATTTTTAAAATACAACTTCTTATATTTACAATTTTAATTGTAAACATTTCTCATGCTCAATATAACGGGGGCGATGCTGATGGTTTTTCATATTTGGCTTTCGCCGAAGCTGACAATCCAGCTTTTTCTATTTATTCGGGGAGTAATTATGATGGATTTTCATCTGCAAATTTTGCCGAAGCCGATAATCTTGCAACTTTAATTTTTGAAGGAGGTAGTGCCGATGGTTTTTCATATCTAAATTTTGAAGAAGCCGATAACCCCCAATTAATTTTTTATTCAGGAGGAGCTGCTGACGGTTTTGCTTGGCTAAATTTTGAAGAAGCAAATAATCCAGAACTTATTTTTTATTCAGGAGGAAATGCTGACGGTTTTGCTTGGCTAAATTTTGAAGAAGCAAACAATCCAGAACTTATTTTTTATTCTGGAGGAAATGCTGACGGTTTTGCTTGGCTGAATTTTGAAGAAGCAGACAATCCAGAACTTATTTTTTATTCAGGAGGCAATGCCGATGGTTTTGCTTGGCTAAATTTTGAAAAAGCA
>JAOZQN010000420.1:2417-5506 GCA_029932195.1 Bacteroidales bacterium
GACAATCCCGAACTTTTATTATATTCAGGCGGCGATGCCGATGGTTTTGCTTGGCTAAATTTTGAAGAAGCAGACAATCCCGAACTTTTATTATATTCAGGCGGCGATGCCGATGGTTTTGCTTGGCAAAATTATAGTGTGGAATTTTATTGGGAAGGCGATGATTTAGTTTTGCCAAATGATTGGTTTACACCAGAAAATTGGTCTGCAAATCAAGTCCCTACAAATGTTGATGACATAGAAATACCCGTAGTTGTTACAAATCAATATCCTGAAATTACAGGAAATGCGGTAAGTCGCACAGTAACTATTCACAACGGGGCAAGCACTACAATTAATACGGACGGAAATTACACAGTAAGCGGAGGTTTTATAAACAACGGATCTTTTGATATGCAAGCAGATGCAACAGGAAAGGCATCATTTATTGATAACGGAAATATATCAGGTTCTGGCACAAATACCATTCAATCTTTCCTTGCGGGGAATAGTTACCATTATGTTTCAAGTCCAATACAAACTCCTGATACTGACCCATTAAGCAATGCTAAAAGCGATTTATTTACAGTAGCTTGCACGGCTCACAATCCATATTTTTACACTTATGATGAAACTTATGATTTAGACGGAAATCCTGCAACTGCACCAGTAGGAGCTTTTGACCCCGATAATCTTGTTCCGGGCTGGACTTACGCACATAGCGGTGCAGGCAGTCCGCATGATATGAATATAAAAACAGGTTATGCCGATTTTGATTTTTGTGATAAAACAGTAAATTTTATTGGCATACCTCACACAGGAACAGTAAATTACACAAATTTATCATACACAAATAACGACGCAATGCCTGGACCGCTTCCAAATTATTACGATGGTTGGCATCTTGTTTCAAATCCATATCCTTCGTCAATTGACTGGGACGCAGTTGGTTTAGTTCCAACTAATTTGTCCGATTTTGATAATGCAGTTTATGTTTGGAAAGGCGATGCAATAACTGGTGCTTACGAAGAATATGTAAATGGAATTTCTGGTGGAACAGGCTTGTTGGATAGGCACATACCACCCGGACAAGCATATTTTGTTCATGCAACCGTAAATAATGCCAGTTTTGAAATAAATAATTCTCACAGGTCTCACTCTTCTGCAACATTTTTGAAAAAAGGAAAAACAGACTCTATAAAAAATAATTTACTTAAACTTAAAGTTGAAAAAGAAGGTCTTAAAACTTATACAACAATTTATTTTACCGAAAATTCAAGCACTGAATTTGATGGCAATACCGATGCCTTTAAAATGTTTGGATCATATAGTAATGTTCCTCAATTCTATACAATTACACCAATTGAGAACTTAAAACTTTCAATAAATGCAATGCCAACAGATAGCATGAAAAATATAGATATTCCACTTGGCATTCGTTCTGCCAATGGAGGCGAATCGCAAATTTCTATAAATGAATTTAATGGTTTTGAAAATATTCATATTTACTTAGAAGATTTGCAATTTGATAGCCTTCAAAATTTAAGAAATAATAATATTTATGATTTTAACCTTCCTGTTGGAAATATGCCCGACAGACTTATTTTGCATTTCACAGAAAATACAAGTCCGCAAATCTCAGAAATTATTGAAAACCAATACATTTTAGAAGATAGCATATTTGAGCTTTCAGTAAAAAACAAATTTACAGAAACCGATTTAGGCGACAGCCTTATTTATTCTGCTACATTAGAAAATGGAAATAGTTTACCTGTTTGGTTAAATTTTAATTCAGAAACAAAAACTTTTTCAGGAATACCTTTAAATGAAAATGTTGGAAATATTAATGTGAAAATTTCAGCAAGCGATATTCTGCAAACAATTAATTTTCAGATTTTTAATATCCAAATTATAAATACAAATGATGCTCCTATTGTTATAAATAATATTCCAAACCAGCTTGCAAATATTGATGAATATTTTGAATATCAACTACCTGACTCTATTTTTTATGATGAAGATTTAGGAGATATTTTAATTTTTTCTACATTAAATTTACCTAATTGGATAGATTTTAATTCAGAAATAAGAACTCTAAGCGGTTATCCAAATAATGTAGAAATAGTTAATGTTGAAATAATTGCAACCGACATAGCAGGCAAAAGTATATCAGATATTTTTGAACTTACTATTTTGGAAACTGTAAATATTTCAGAAGATAATAATATTGAAGTTGATGTTTATCCAAACCCCGCAAGTGATTTTGTAGTAATAAACTTTGCCAAAGTTTCAAACTTTGGCAAAGTTGAGATGCAAATTACAGATATTTCAGGCAAACTTATTTTAGAAAAAAGCATCACGTCAAGTGAAACTGAAATTGATATAAAACAACTTGCCGTAGGAACATATTTTATAGAAATCCAGAACGGAACGGAAGTGTTTATTGAAAAAATAGTTAAAAAATAAAAGCAGAAAAACAATCAGCATATAACTTCACCACTTGACTTTGATAGCTTATCTAAAAAACAAAAACTCCCAGTATTTAGTCTCTGGACGGAAATAGGTAATAAGCAATCATACAGTGTGTTATCTTGTTAAATTGGTTTGAATGTTTTGTATTTTACAAACTTATAGCATTGTCTGTTTTTTTTACACCGTGATTATCAGTGTTTTATCTTTTTTTGTTTTTAAACATTCAAATTGATTTAGCCTTGTATTTATTTGATATATAAATTGTTATCTATTTCCGTCCAGACACTATTTATAAAAAATAAAAGGAGTTTTTTATTAGAAATATTTACGGGGCACTCCTATAAACCCCAAATGCCTAACGGCATGTTATACAAAATTATTAAAATACTCATTTACAGGAGTAAACTTTAATAATTTTGAAAGCCTTGATTTTTGAATTTTTAGGAGTGCCCTACAATGAATTACACAAAACATAAAGTAAAAAAATCCGTGAAAAATCCGTTCAATCTGTGTTTCTATTAATCTGACAAATATATTAGGAAGTAAAACAACTAAAATTCTGCACTCTGTAAACAATCCATTGATAAGCCCACCCCAACCCTAAGGTGTTAATAATTTGATATTTCATCAAAAAAAGT